>CAIRDL010000755.1 GCA_903877345.1 uncultured Oscillochloris sp.
ACCTGAAACCTGAAACCTAGTATCTGGAACCTTGTCTACAATCAGATCTGCGCGGCAGCGGCGGCATCGAGCATCCAGACGACCCGGCCCTGCGCCGGGCGCACCAGTTGCGCCGGGATGGTGTGGGGCTCGTCGGGGCCGTGCAAGGCGGCGCGCACACTGGCGGCTTTATCCGCCCCGGCCACCAGAAAGAGTACATGGTCGGCCCGGTTCAGCGCGTGAGCGGTAAGGGTGACGCGCTCCGGCGGCGGCTTGGGTGCGCCCGTCACGGCGAGGACGAGGGCCGTGGGCGGCGCGTCAAGCTGGGGAAAACCGGGGAAGAGCGACGCCGTATGTCCGTCAGGACCCATGCCCAGAAGGGCCAGGGTGAGCCGTCCAGCGTGGGCTTCGAGCAGTGCCGCCACTTGGCGGTCGTACACTGCGGCGGCCTGCGTTGGCCCGTAGTAGGTTGCCACGGGGTAGACCTGGAGCGACGGGATGGGCACATGGTCGAGGAGGGTTGCCCGCGCTTGGCGGTAATTGCTGGCGGGGTGATCGAAGGGCACCACGCGCTCGTCGGCCCAAAGCACGCTGATGTGCTCCCAGGGTACCTGTTCCCGCAACGGTGCGCCGCAGAGGTGCAGGAAAACCCCCGGCGGGGCTGTGCCCCCAGAGATGGCGAGCAGCGCCCGGCCCTGTGCGGCCACGCGCTCGGCCAAAATGGTAGCGCAGCACTCGGCGGCGGCAGCCTGGAGGGCTTCTAGCGTTGGGTAGATGAGGATTTCGGGGGTAGGCATGGGGTGGATTTAGATTTTATATTACAATTTAGACAAGGTTCGTGGCTACTTTACAGTTTGAGCACACGCAAGGCGTTCTGATGCACTCAACCTGAAACCTGAAACCTGGCCCCTGAAACCTTGTCTTACAATCTGCCATCAGGGCTTCGGCTTATTCTGCGGCAACACCGCCCCTGGTCGGCTGCTATCAGGCGGCGTGGCGGGCATAGGCAACAGGGGTGCAATGGGGTCAACGAGGCGGTTGACAATCGCGCCAAGGCGCTGAAACTGTGGACCGAGTTCGGTCTTGGCGAGGGGAATGTTGACCGGCACGTCGAGTTGGATCGGGATCGAGGTAATCAGCTTCACGTCCATGTTGAGGTTGACGGGCAACTCAAGTCCGGCAGGCAACTCGATATTCACCGTGGCGTTGAGGTTGCCGCCGCCTCCAGGGAAGCTGATCTGCGCGGGGGCTTGGAGCGGCACCGGCTCGGTGAGGCGCACAATGTTGCGCTGGGTCATAATCGTGTCGCCGTTAATCGGCACCAGCATCTCGATAGGCAGCCGCGTGTTGAGCGGCACCGTGTAGACGATGGTTGCGTTCTGGAGGTCGGCCACCACGTCTTGCAACTCGGCGACATTGTTGGCCGCGAAGCGCGAGCCATTTGTCGCGATGGCGCTCACCTGGCTACGGTTTTGAAGCATGATGCCGCCGATGACGCCGAGGATGATCAGCAGCACCGCATTGATCGCGAACGAAGTCCAGATCATGGCCTTGTAAAGCGGCGGCAGACGAGCGTAGCGGGGGCGCGGGCGCGGGTTATCTTGCTCGGTAGTCATGGCTTCGGTCTCAGCAGCCATCGCGAACCTCCATCTTGCTGCGGGCATGGGGGCGAAGCTTTAACAAGGTGTCAGGTGTCAGGTGTCAGGTGTCAGGTGTCAGGTGTCAGGTGTCAGGTGTCAGGTGTCAGGTGTCAGGTGTCAGGTGTTAGGTGTTAGGTGTTAGGTGTTA
>CAIRDL010000756.1 GCA_903877345.1 uncultured Oscillochloris sp.
ACCTGAAACCTAGACACGAAAGAACAATGGAAAACGAGCACGAATCCCCATTCCCGCTTGGCTGGCTTGATCTTCGCAGCGACACCGTCACGCTCCCCAGTCTGGCAATGCGGGAGGCGATGGCGCACGCTGTCGTAGGCGACGATGTTTATGGCGAAGATCCCACCGTCAACCGGCTCGAGGCGCTGGCTGCGGCCATCGTCGGCAAAGCGGCTGCCGTCTTGGTGGTCAGCGGAACGATGGGCAACCTGACGGCCCTGTTGGCCCACGGTCAGCGCGGCCAACGGGTGGTGTGCGGCGACGAGAGTCACATCTATCACTACGAAGCTGGCGGCGCCTCGGCCCTGGGCGGAATGCCCTACCAGACGCTGCCCACCGATGCGGATGGGCGGCTACCGTTGGAGCAAGTGCGGGCGGTGTTAGTCAACGACAACGACATCCATCACGCCCCGGTGGGGGTATTCTGTCTTGAAAATACGCACAATCGCTGTGGCGGCACGGTGCTGCCGCTTGCCTATCTCGAAGCCGCGCATACGCTTGCCCGCGAGGCTGGCATTCCGTTGCATCTAGATGGCGCACGTATTTTTAATGCGGCGGTCGCCCTCGGAGTTGAAGTGCAGGCGCTTACTCAACATGCGGATACCATACAGTTTTGTCTCTCAAAGGGTCTAGCGGCACCCATTGGTTCGCTGGTGGCGGGATCACATGAGTTTGTGACGCGAGTGCGGCGGATGCGTAAGCTGGTGGGCGGCGGGATGCGCCAAGCCGGGGTGATCGCCGCCGCAGGGATTGTCGCCCTGACGGAAATGGTCGAACGCCTCGCCGAAGATCACGCCAACGCCCGCCTGCTCGCCGAAGGGTTAGCGAGCATTCCCGGCCTACAGGTAGACTTGGAGCGCGTCCAGACCAATCTGGTGCGCTTTGAACTGGTCGCGGCGCACGTTGCCCCGCCTGACTTCCTGACGAACCTGCAAGCGCGGGGCGTGCTGATGGGCAGTATGGGCGGGCGCATCATGCGGGCCGTGACGCACTACGGCATCAGTGCTGTGGACATAGCCCAGACCGTTGCTGCTGTTCGCGAGGTGTTGGACGTTGGATTTTAGATGATACGCATTGTCCGCCGTCTGCTGTCCGCCGTCTGCTAGGGCTACGTCAAAGTCACGCACCGGGAGGCTAAAGCCTCCGGCTACAGGTACGAAGCCCGCCTACGCGGGCGGCTCCGGCGTCGGCGGAGGCCGACGCCCAGCCGTAGGCTCCGCAGGCGCGACTTCAACGCTTGGTGTGAGATCGGGTGATCTCCCAATCAACCAAATCACAGAACGCCAAGCGATCACGTCCGAGGCGCTGATTGATCCACATACAGGTGGTATGGAGCGCGACCACGGCGGCCATGCGCGTACGCAGGCCGGTGAGGTCGTGCGGACGCTCGCGGTCGAGCCGAAACGTATGCAACAGCCGCTCATGCACGGTTTCCACAATCTGCCGTAGCCCGGCGATGGAGGTTTGCAGGACTGGTGGCCAGTGGATCTTCCCATTCGGATGCGGCGGAGTGACCAGATGCGCATCGTAATCATCCGCCCAATGTTGCTGGAGATCATGGCCCATAAACCCGTTATCGGTGACATAGTAGCCGCGTGCGGGTGCGCCGACCTCCGGCAGGCGGGGGTGCGGGGTGTGGCGAGCGGCCAGGAAGGTCTCC
>CAIRDL010000757.1 GCA_903877345.1 uncultured Oscillochloris sp.
CAAAACGACCCACGACATCCGCACCCTGCTCTTTGAGTTGCGCCCCCTCGGCCTTGAGACCCAAGGCTTGCTGGTCACGCTCCGGCAGTATGTTGAGCGCTGGCGCGATCCTTCGGGCAACGACTCCCGCCTACGGATCGAAGCTCCGCCCAATATGCCGCGCCTGCCCAACGAAAAGGAAGCCGCCGCCTTCATTATCATCCAGGAGGCCGTGAACAATGCCCGCAAGCACGCCCGCAGCGATGTGATCACTATCTATCTTTACACCGAGGAAGATACGTTCGTTGCCAGCGTGCGCGACCGGGGGCGGGGCTTCAACCTTGCGGCGGTCGAAAGCAGCTACAACACCCGTGGCAGTCTCGGCCTGCTTAATATGAAGGAGCGCGCCCGCCTGATCGGGGCCGACCTGCGGATTCGCTCCGATACGGGCCAAGGCACCACCGTCGAGTTGCGGATGCCGCTCTCCTAGATGCGAAAAGATCTGACGCGCTTTTGCCACAGAAGCGCACAGAAACCTATATTTCTGTGGCCGCAGGCAGAGAAGAAGGCTCGTTGGAGTCCTAAGATCGTCAGCGCCGGTGGCGTCCGGGGTTTCCCCCGCACATCCACCGGCGTTTTGCGTTGCTGCTGCGGCAATCCGCCACCTAGCCCCTACGCCACGCCTGCGGCCAACACTTCTTTGACAAGCTGGGCGATCTCGGTAGGAACGTGAGCCACCCTGACGCCGACCGCCTCCAGTGCCTTAATCTTCTCCTGCGCGGTGCCCTCGCCGCCGCTGATAATCGCCCCCGCGTGGCCCATTCGCTTCCCTTCCGGGGCGGTCTGACCAGCGATGAAGCTGACTACTGGCTTCGTGACGTGGGCCTTGATGTAATTGGCCGCCTGAATCTCGGCATCGCCGCCAATCTCGCCGATCAGCACAATCGCCTCAGTCTGCGGATCAGCCTGGAAGAGCGCCAGCACATCAATGAAACTCGTGCCGATAATCGGGTCGCCCCCAATACCGACGATGCTGCTCTGGCCGAGGCCGAGGCGCGTCAGGGCGTCAACCGCCTCGTAGGTGAGCGTACCCGATTTGCTGACAACGCCAACGGGGCCGGGCGTGGCGATGTTGCCGGGAATGATGCCGACTTTCGCCGCGCCGGGGGTAAGCAGGCCGGGACAGTTGGGGCCAACCAGGCGCGCCCCGCATTCCTGCACAAAGCTATAGGTCGCCACCATGTCAAGGGCGGGAATACCCTCGGTAATGCAGACCACCAGCGGGATGCCACCGGCAGCCGCCTCGCGAATAGCGTCGGGCGCAAAGGCGGCGGGCACATAAATCACCGCAACATTGGCTGCAGTCGCCCGCACCGCCTCTTTCACCGTGTTAAAAATCGGAATCTGGCCGTCAATCGCTTTTTGGCCGCCGCGACCGGGAACGACGCCCGCCACGACGTTCGTGCCGTAGGCCAGCATCGCCCGCGTATGAAACTCGCCCTCTTTGCCGGTAATTCCCTGCACCAACAACCGGGTATCGTGGTTCACTAGAATGCTCAAGATTGGTCTCCGTTCCTCTGCTCAGGACTACACTACGGGCGCTGAAAGCGTGACACCTTCAGCTAATTGGACAAGCCTGACCCCGGCGCTAGTGCCGATGCGGTCGGCCCCTGCGGCGATCAGCGCCAAGGCGTCGGTCAACTCGCGCACCCCACCGGAAGCCTTCAGGCCAACGGTCGGCCCAACAACGCGGCGCATGAGCGCCACATCAGCGACGGTGGCCCCGCCTCCGGCGAACCCAGTGCTGGTCTTGACAAAATCAGCACCGGCGCGGGCCGCTACCAGACACGCGGTAATTTTCTCCTCGGTGGTGAGGAGCGCGGTCTCGATAATTACCTTCACACGGACGGCAGCGGCGTGGCCGACTGCGATCACGGCAGCCAAATCTTCGGCCACCGCATGCAACTCACCAGCCTTTAAGTAGCCCAGGCTAAGCACCATATCGAGTTCACGCGCCCCGTGGCTGATGGCTTCGGTGGCCTCAAAGCACTTGACGCTCGTGGTGGTCGCCCCCAACGGAAACCCGATCACCGTCCCGACGATCACCGGTGTTGTGGCGAGGTGTTGCGCGCACAGGGCGACAAAGCTTGGATTGACGCAGACACTGGCGAAGTGGTAATGGGCGGCTTCGGCGCAGAGGGCCGTGATCTGGGCGGGGGTGGCTTCAGGTTTAAGCAGCGTGTGATCGATGCGGCTGGCGAGAGTCGTGGCGGGGATTGGCAGCGGTGGGCGAGAGGTGCCTGTGGGCAGGCCCGACAGCGTGGCAAGCCGTCGGACAACTTGCGCGATCAGTTCTTCCACTGGCACTCCTCAACAAGCGTAACAGCCCGCCCCAGACCGTTGGCGCAAACTTGCCGCCCATTGTAGCATAGAAGGTCGGTCGCACCTTTTGACGGCTAGCGGCAGTCAGGGCTACGTCAAAGTCGGCAGAAGCCTTCTGGGAGCGCGGGCGTCCCGCCCGCATCGCCGCGCCGGGTGGCAGCCTCCCGGCTTCACAACCCGCGTAGGATGGCTCTACGAGGGGACTCTTTCGCGGTACGAGGGGACTCTTGCTCGACGCGGCGGCAAGTGGGGTACGCTTTACCGTGGGCCAAGGCCGCAAGCTATTACGTCGCTACAAGCTCCGCTTCAGGAGTTGGCTTGGTACTTGCTATGGGTGTGAGCATGCATTGACAGCGCGTTGAACGCTCCGCGCAAAGCGGGGACAACTGGTTGCGTATCAGCGCTCGCACCGCCCCAACCGAGACGCCCGCCCGCCCAGATTCTTTAGGGGAAGCGGATCTTTTCAATTGTTCCGTCGTGACCCGTGCTGCGTGATCCGTGATCGGTCACGGCACGGCCTCGTCACGGATCACGCAGCACGGGTCAAGCGGTGACAAGACGTTTTAATTTTTCCGCTTCCCTAGCTGAAAGTCCGCTCGGTTGTGCTTGGCAAAACGG
The DNA here is from genome assembly GCA_903877345.1 of uncultured Oscillochloris sp. GTDB lineage: Bacteria > Chloroflexota > Chloroflexia > Chloroflexales > Chloroflexaceae > CAIWXH01. The sequence goes on from CAIRDL010000757.1 coordinate 2,980, forward strand.
GGATGCACGGGGCGTAGCGACGCAAAATTTTGCATCGCTACAAGCCACTTGACAGAGTGAGGCGCTGGATTGATCATGACAACAATGGAACTGAACACCAAGCAGGTGCTGGTCACGACTGATGATAGCCAACTGCGCCAGATCGTTGCTGCAAATGCCGATGGCATTCTTGTAGTAGACGGTGATGGCGTGGTTCGCTTTCTTAACCCCGCCGCCGCGAGTATTCTCGGACGGCGGGTTGAGGCGCTGGTCGGGCAGGATTTTGGCTACCCGGTGCTGCGTACCGAGCGCGCCGAGATTGATCTGCATCACCCGGACGGCACGCACCAGATTGCGGAGATGCGCGTCGTTGACACGGAATGGGAGAGCGGCCCCGCGCAACTGGTCTCCTTGCGCGACATTACCGAGCACCGACGTGCGCAACAAGCCCTACGCGACGCCGAGGCGTTCAATTGGGCCATCCTCAACGCCCTCACCGTCCATCTTGCGGTGCTCGACGCCACGGGTACGATTGTGGCGATTAACGACGCTTGGCGTGCCTTCGCTCGTGAGAATGGCGACCACGAGTTGCGCCACACCGGCATTGGCGTCAATTATTTCACTGTCTGCCAACATGCAACTGGCGAACACACCAATGAGGCTTCCCCGGTGCTGAAAGGGATGCGCGATGTCTTGGTTGGGAAGCTGCCGCTGTTTGAACTTGAATACCCTTGTCATTCGCCTACCGAGGAGCGCTGGTTCGTCTTGCGCGTGGTGCCGTTGCGCGGCGAACGTCCGGGCCTGCTGATTGCCCATACCAATGTGACCGAGCAACGGCGTATGGCTCGCGCCGTCGCCGAAGCCGAAGTGCTGCGCGAGCGTCTGCGTGCCCTCGAGCGCGAGTTGCAGAACTTCGACCGGATCTCGGCGGGCGAATTGGCCCAGTCACGGCGGATTGCTGCGGTGCCTATGCGCCAACGCGCCCCGCTTGCCTTTAGCCAAGGTGTCGAACGCTACCGCGCCCTGCTTGAAGAAGCCCTGCAGTATCGGGCGAAACAGACGCCCCTGCCGGTCGCAAGCCTTCGCGAACTTGGCGAACGCCTCGGCACCTACGAAGCTGCACCCCGCGATGTTCTTGATCTGCACCTCGCGGCGGTACGCGCCGCCGGTGCCGAAGCCCCACCCGCACGTCAGCACGCCTACCTAGAGGAGGGCCGCCTCCTTGTCCTCGAACTGATGGGCCACCTCGCTGCCCACTACCGAAGCAAAGCCGTCGGTCGTACCGGCGACCCTGATGATACGACTTCAGGCCAGATCTAGCATGAGCACCGCTGTGGTCAAGATCGTTCTCCACCTCTATGTCGCTGGTCGGACCCCGCGTGCCGAGCGGGCTATTGCGACTCTCCGCCATATTTGCGAGCGCGAGCTTGCGAACTTTGAATGTGATCTCGTCATTGTTGATGTCCTCGCCGATCCTCAACTGGCTGAGGCGCGCAAGATCCTGGCGACACCAACTTTGATTAAAGAACAGCCGGCCCCCAGTCGCCGCATTATTGGCGACCTTGGGGCTGACCCGGCTGAACTCTTGGCCGCCCTCAATCTGCCCCCCGTTAGCCCAGAGGCCCAGCTTTCCACGTTACCGTGACCCGCGAAGCGGAGGTTAGTACCAGTGAGCCGCGATCTAGTCTCAATTGAGCGCCTGCAGACAGGGATTCCTGGCTTTGACCATATTGCCAATGGGGGCTTGCCCCGTGGCCGCACGACCCTGGTTTCGGGCACTGCTGGCAGCGCCAAAACGGTTTTTGCCGCCCAGTTTCTTGCTGCCGGCGTCCACGCTGGCGAAGCGGGCGTCTTCGTCACTTTTGAGGAGTCGCCTGACGCGCTGTGCCAGAATATGCAGGGCTTTGGCTGGACGATTCCTGAGTGGGAAGCGCAGAACCGTTGGGCTTTCGTTGACGCTTCGCCCCAACCCGATGATGAACTGGTGGTCATGGGGGCCTACGATTTGGGTGCGCTGCTGGCCCGCATCGAACACGCCGTGCGCCGCACTGGGGCCACCCGCGTCTCGATGGATTCCCTTGGGGCCATCTTCACCCGGTTGGCCGACACACGCATGGTGCGCAACGAACTGTTCCGCATCGTCGCCACGCTCAAACGCATGGGCGTCACGGCAGTCATCACCGCCGAACGCTCGCAGGAGTATGGCGACATCGCTCGCTATGGCGTTGAGGAGTTCGTCGCCGATGATGTGGTAATTCTGCGGAACTTGCTTGAGGACGAAAAGCGCCGCCGCACCGTCGAGATCCTCAAGTTTCGTGGCACCTCGCACCAGAAGGGCGGGTTCCCCTTCACTGTCATTCCGGGGCAGGGCATTGTGGTCATTCCGCTTTCAGCGATTGAACTGAAACAGCGCTCGTCAAACCTACGCATCACGTCCGGCAACGGCGAGCTTGACCGTATGTGCGGCGGGGGTTTCTTCCGCGACTCGATCATTTTGGTCAGCGGAGCCACCGGCACCGGCAAGACGCTGATGGCGACTTCGTTTATGGCCTCCGGGGCCAAGCGCGGCGAACGCTCGTTGCTCTTCGCCTACGAAGAGAGCCGCGACCAACTCTTCCGCAATGCGACGGGCTGGGGCACCGATTTCGAGCAGATGGAGCACGACGGCCTGCTGCGCGTGGTCTGTAATTACCCAGAGGTTTCGAGCCTCGAAGATCAGTTGATCGCCATTCAGGCTGAAATCGAGCGCTTCCGCCCCCAGCGCGTCGCCATTGATAGTCTTTCGGCCCTCGAACGGGTCTCGACCATCAAGGGCTTTCGTGAGTTTGTGATTGGCCTGACTTCTTTTATTAAGCACCAGGAGATCGCGGGCCTTTATACTTCAACCACACCGACGCTGTTGGGTGGCACTTCAATCACCGAAGCGCATATCTCGACGATTACCGACTCGATTATTCTGCTCCGCTACGTCGAGTTGTTTGGTGAAATGCGCCGTGGCCTGACCGTCCTCAAGATGCGGGGTTCGCATCATGACAAAGAGATCCGCGAGTTTACGATTGACGGCGGCGGGATGCACATCGGTCGCCCGTTCCGTAACATTTCGGGCATTCTTTCTGGTCAATTTACCCATGTGACGCCAAGCGAAATCGAGCGTCTGGGTGCGATGTTCCGTGAGGAAGAGAGCGAGAGTCCACCGTCGTAGGATTTTTTGAAGGGCTAAATGGTTCGTAAAGTACGTCTTCTGGTACAAGTGCTGGCTTCGACAAGCTCAGCCAGCGTCCGTTAGCTGAGCTTGTCGAAGCCAACGGACGTGATGGAGCAATACAAGAAAGCTTACTTTACGGGCTACGAAAGCCCCTACGACGAACCGGCAAGCTGAACCCATCAATGCTAAAATAGGCTTAAGAGAAGCAGCACCTTTTCAATTGTCTCGTCGTAACGCATAATGCGTGACTCGTGATCGGCTGGGGCGCGACCCGGTCACGCATCACGGATCACGCAGCGACTGGGATGTTTTACCTGCTCCACTTCCTTAAAACGTAACGGACACCACACCGAGGGCCAAACCCTCTTCACCCCGGTTGGTTCGTCCATTGGATGCCTAATGCCAATGATCATTGAAAATACCGACACCCTGCATGAAATTGTCGCAGAGAGTACTGATGCCCTCTTGGTCGTTGACCGGGAGGGCATTGTGCGTCTGGTGAACACCACCGCCGAGGGGTTGTTTGGGCGAAACGCGGCGGAGTTGCTCGGCCAACCCTTCGGCCAACTCATGCTCACGGGGAAAGCGACCGACCTCGAGATTATCCGCCCCGATGGAGGCATCACGATTGCCGAAATGGGGGCGCAGACCGTCATGTGGGGTGGTGCCCCCGCCCATCTTGCTTCGCTCCGCGATGTCACGAGCCGCAAGCGGGGCGAGCAGATGCTCATCGAGTCGCAACGGGTGTTGCGCGCCGCCCTCGATAGCATGACGACCTCGATGTTCATCCTTGACGTTGAGGGGACGATTATCGCGGCGAATAAGGCTTGGCTGGACTTTCAGCAGCGGACCCACGCCCCCCATCATCGGATGCTGATCGGCACCAACTTCCTGACCTTTTACGCGCAGGCGCAACCGTATCACCCAGAGGCTATTGAACTGACCGCCAAGATCCGGGCGGTGATCAACGGATCACTGCCCAGTTACAGCATCAAGCACAAGCTCGAGACCCGGAACGGCCCGCGCTGGTTTGCCGTGCAGGCCACCGCTTGCGGCGACGGTTGGGCTAGGGCGGTCATTTCCCATGAGGAAATTACCCACACCAAGCAGCGCGAAAGCCTGGACGCCGATAAACGCGAGGTGCTTGAACTGATCGCCCGCCAGCACAGCCTCGACACGGTGGTCAACCAAATCCTGACGATGGTGCTCAATCATTACCCTGATCTGAGCTACGGGGCGATTACCTTACGCAGTGCCCGGATCTTCCGCTCGTTGGGCATTGGCCTTGACGAGCGTGAGCAAGTTGAGCTTGACCGTTGGGCGACGCTTTGGGCTGCCGACAGCGACGATGGCGGGGCGGAACGCTTGACCATTGCAGTCGCCCGCCCCGGAGATCAGATCGAGCCGTCGCGCTGCGCCCTTGGGGTGAGCGCGGGCGCTTGTCGCTGTTGGCGGGCACCGTTTCAGGTGAGCGACCACGGCACCCTTGGCCAGTTGATCCTCTGCCGTCGCAACCCTAATGCGCCGGGTGCCGACGATCTGACCTTCGTCGAGATGATTGGCCAACTGTTCGCAATTGAGGTCGAGCAGCATGAGCGGACGCGCCAATTAGCCTACCAAGCGCACCACGACACCCTAACTGGCCTGCCCAACCGCCTGCTCTTTGAGGATCGGTTGCGTCAGGCGCTTGAGGCTGCCCGACGCAGCAAGAGCATCGTGGCGGTACTCTTCATTGATCTTGATCGGTTTAAGCAGATCAACGACACCCTGGGGCACGGGGTCGGCGATGCGCTGCTCGTGCAACTCGCCCGCCGCTTCGAGGGCTGCGTTCGCACGACGGATACACTGGCGCGTCACGGCGGTGACGAGTTTATACTGGTGTTGGCGCATGTCACAGGGCACCAACAGGTGACGCGGGTGGCCGGGCGGCTCCACGATATGCTGCGGATGCCCTTCC
>CAIRDL010000758.1 GCA_903877345.1 uncultured Oscillochloris sp.
ATCAACGCCTCGTTTCTGCTCCAGGGTCGCGCCGATGAGTTCACCGCCCGCACGCCTAGTGAGCGCAAGCAGGTGTTGGCCGATATGCTCGATTTGGGCGAGTACGAACGCCTCGCGACGAAGGCGAAAGAGCGGGCGAAGGGCTTTGCTGATCAATTGACGGGCTTGCGAAGCCTGATCGAACACCTCGAACAAAGTGCCGGCAAGCTGAGTTTCTGGACGACCAGCGTGCAGGAGGCCAGCGAACAGGCCACCCGACGCGGTGCCGTGGTTACGCAAGCCGAGCAGGCCCAAGCCGACGCCGACGCTCGCCTGCGCGACCTGCAAACCCAAGCCGACCAACGCAAGAGTCTGTTGCGCGAGCTTGAACGGCTCCGCAATGAGCAGACCACCCGCGAACACGAGCTTGCGAAGCTGCGCGGGCAGATTAGCACCGCCGAGACTCTGGTGGCCCGTGCGGGGGTCATCGCTCGCGGGCTGACTGAGTTGGCCGCCGTGCAGACGGAACTCGAACGCCTCAACACGTTGTCCGACGAATACAACCGTTTGCTGCACCAACAGGCCGAGTTGCGCCAACAGTTCAGTGAAGCGAAGGGCGAACTGCGCGCCCAGTTCAGTAGCCTGGAGCAACGCCGCGACCAGTTGGAACGGAGCGCCGCCCGTCGCGAGACGCTTTTGACTGAAATTCGTATGCTCGGCGATCAACTGGTGGGCTTGGAGCCGTTGGCGCTTGAGCGGACAACGTGTAGCGAAGAACGTCATGCGCTTGATCTGCGTACCGACGAAATGACCACGTTGCGCCGCCGTCACGACCAGCTAGAGACGCAAATCAAACTACGCTTGACCAAGCTTACGGCGCAGCGTGACGAGCAACAACGGGCTATCCAGATGCTCACGAAGCAACTTGCCGACGAACCGCGCTGGCAGCAAGGCTTGGCCGCAGCCCAAACTGCCGCCGCGCAACTCGCCGATGCGGAACCGCATCACGCCGCCTTGCGCGCCGAGGAGCAACAGGAGGTTGATGCGGTCAGCCAGCTGCGAGCCGAGTGTGCCCGCCTCAAAACCGCCGCCGACAAGCTCAAGGGCAACCAGAAACTCCTTGCCGACGCGGGCGGTGCTTGTCCCGTTTGTCGCAGCGAGCTTGGCAGTGAAGGCATTGCCCACGTTCAGGCGCATTACGAGACGGAACTGGTGGCGTTGCGGGCTGCCTATGGCGAAGCGAAACGGCAAGCCGACGCGGGCGACGAGCGGCTCAAGCAAGTGCGGGCCACAACAGCGGACTTGGAGCGTCACATGGCCGACTGGCGCCGCGTGGCAGCGCAAAGCACCGCGTTGGCAGACCAACTCCACCAAGCGGCAGCGTGGCGGGCCACGCAGATCACCACGCAGGCGACGTATGCTCAGCTTGAGACGGAGATCGCGGAGCGGGCGTTCGAGCCAACAGCGCAGGCCGAACTCATCACTGTAGCCGCCGAACTAACGGCTCTTGGCGATCCCGCCGCATTGGCGCACCAGCGGAAGCGCCTGGACGAACGGCTCCGCGAACTCGACAAACGGCTGCGCGAGCGTGACAAAGCAGAGGGCCAGCGTCAGGCCAACCAAAGCGAGTTGGCGCGCACCGAAGCCGAACTGACCGCGCAGCCCGCCCTCTTGAGCGAGCTTGCCGCCTTGCGCCGCACGATTGAGGAGAATGACTTTGCCCACGCCATCCGCAGTGCGGGGCAACAGGTGAACGAAGCCATCGCCATCCTCGATTACAGCGCGGAAACCCACACTACCACCCGCGAACAGGCCCGTGCCTTAGCGCACTGGACGAAAGAAGAGCAAGCGTTACGCCTAGCCGAGCAGCAACGCGCAACTGACGGGGCGCGGTTGGCGCACGTCGAGCAGCTTCAGGCGCAGGGGGCCACCGTGTTAGCGCAGCGCACCCGCGAAGATGCTTTGCTGGAGCAGACGCTGCGTGGTTTGCCCGACGCACGGGCCGAAGCCAGCGCACGGGGCGAGGCGTTGCGTGAAGCGCGTCACAGCCTCCAGGCCGCGCAGAACGACCTGGTTGAAAAACGGACGCACCTCAAGCGTGCCCAAGACGACGCCGACCAACTCGCCCGTGAGCGCGAACAGGAGCGGACGCTGACCCACCAGGAAGACCTTTTTAGCGAACTGGCCGAAGCCTTTGGCAAAAAGGGCGTCCAGGCGATGCTGATCGAGACCGCCATTCCCCAGATCGAAGACGAAGCCAACCGGCTGCTCGGGCGCATGACCGATGGGCAGATGCACCTCAGCTTCGAGATGCAGCGCGACACGAAAAAAGGCGACACCATCGAAACGCTGGAGATCAAGCTTGCGGACGCCCTGGGCACGCGGGTTTACGACGCCTTCAGTGGGGGCGAAGCGATGCGCGCCAA
>CAIRDL010000759.1 GCA_903877345.1 uncultured Oscillochloris sp.
AGACCCTTGTCGGGGCCGAGCGCTACATCACCGAGGAGTTGAAATACTACGAGGGGATGATCAGCGACGCGAAGTTCAAGATCTTTGACATTGAGCGCGAAGCGTTCGGGCGGCTCTGCGAAACGATCAGTGAGGGCGCGGCGCGGTTGCGACACGTCGCCCAAGCGCTTGCCCACCTCGACACGGTTGCGGCGCTCGCCGAAGCTGCCGTGCGCGGACGCTACACACGGCCCCAACTCGACACCAGCACGCGCCTCAGCATCAGCGGTGGGCGGCACCCCGTCGTCGAGCAGATGCTCGCCGAGGCGTTTGTCCCCAACGACCTAACGCTGGACACCGACGAGGCGCAACTGCTGATCATTACGGGACCGAACATGGCCGGGAAATCCACAATTCTGCGCCAAGTCGCCCTGATCGTCCTCATGGCGCAGATCGGCTCATACGTGCCTGCCGAGCGGGCTACGCTGGGGCTGGTTGACCGCATCTTCACCCGCATCGGCGCGCAAGACGACATCGCCACCGGCCAAAGCACTTTCATGGTTGAGATGACCGAGACCGCCGCGTTGCTGCTACAAAGCACCCGACGCAGTCTGATCATTCTCGATGAGGTCGGGCGCGGCACTTCAACCTACGATGGCATGGCGATTGCCCGTGCCGTGGTCGAGTACATTCACAACGCGCCCAACCTGCGTTGCCGCACGCTCTTCGCCACCCACTACCACGAACTGACCGCGCTGGAAGGGCAACTCGCCCGCCTGCGAAACTTCCACATGGCGGCGGTTGAACAAGCGGGCCAAGTCGTGTTCCTGCACGAACTGCGCCGAGGTGGTGCCGACCGCTCCTACGGCATCCACGTCGCCGAGTTGGCGGGCATCCCGCGCACGGTGATCGCCCGCGCCGCCGAACTGCTGACCGAACTGGAGGGACAACGGCGTACAGCAGACGCCACGCCAACCACCGTCAGCGACCCGCAACCCGTTGCGCCCGGCCCGCCCTCGGCGCAACTCAGCCTCTTCGCCAGCGTACCCAGCCCGGTACTGACCTACCTGCGCCGCCTCGACCTCAACGCACTGACACCCTTGGAAGCGCTGCTCAAGCTTGCCGAACTGCAAAAGTTGGCGCGTGAGAACGGGGATTCACGGTAGAGACGCAACATCTTGCGTCTTTACCGTCTAGCGATCTGCCGCAAAGCCGCAAAGCCGCGAGAAGCATGGAGTGCAAGCTCAGGTTTCAATTTGCCGGTTCGTAGTAGGGGCTTCAGCCCCGTCCAAGGCTTTCTAATGCGGCTGAAGCCTTGACGCCGTTTCATGACCCGGATTAGGATTGCTATGAGCCAATTTTCGTCTGAAACCACTGACCGCATGCGACTCGCTCAGGCCCACCTGACCGGGCTTTGCCTTGCCAGGACTTTAGACGAACTCGCCCATCAGACCCAGACGGCCCTCGCAGCGCTGCTCCCCGACACGAACGTGCAGACCCGTTGGCTCGCGGCCCTCAACGCGGCGACCATGCCCGATGCCGCCACCTTGGAGCGCTTGCGGGCGGGCGACACCGTTCCTGCTGAAGCGGGAACGGCGGCCTTGGTGCCCCTGCACGCCGCTGGCGAACTACTCGGCTTCTTCCACCTCAGTCCACCGTTGGCGAACCCGGAGCAAGGACTGTGGCTCAACTTGCTCGCACTGGTGCTTGGCCCATCTTACTTAGCCTTGCGCTCCGCTATTGCCAACCGGCACGCTGGCGACCCCTTGCCTGCTGACGACCGCCACGAGGCTTTGGCCGACCCCGCTTTGCTTGCCCCGGCGAATGCCGCCACCTTCGCCAGCGAGAGCGAAGCCCTTGCCCGGCGGGTGCAGGAGCTTGAACGGGCGAATACCCGCCTGTATAAGCTTTTACGTACCGCGAATGCGCTGCGCGCCGAGCGCCAACTTGACGATCTGCTGCCCCAGATTGCCACCATCGTTAGCAACAATTCAGGCTTCCAGAGCGCCATTGTCGCCTTAGTGCGCCGCGAACACACGGTTGTGCCGTACCTCCAACGGGTAGCTGCCGCCGGACTGACCCCGCCTACACTCGATCCGCTGCGACCCGCCCGTATGCCGTTGACTCGCTTCGAGGCGCTGTTGCGCCCCGCGTTTGCCCAAGGCAGCCTCACCTATCTGTTGGCCCAAGGCGCTGACGAGTATCGCCACCTTTGGGATCGCCCCGCAACGGTCGTGGAGCCAAGCCCAACGAGTAGCGAACCCGAGCATTGGCAGCCCGGCACGGCCCTCTTCTGCCTCTTGCGAAACAGTCGGGGCGAATTGCTTGGCCTCCTCGGGCTTGATGACCCGGAGGATGGCTTGCGCCTAAAGGCCGCGCAGGTGCCAATGCTTGAACTGCTTGCCAACCAAGCGGCTGCCGCCATCGAGAATGCCTACCTCCATGCTGACCAACAGTTGAGTCTGAACCGTATGCTGGCCCTGAACGGACTTGGGCGTGCGATCAGTACCACGTTGCGCTCACCCCAACAGATCTACGAACTGACGGCACGCGGCATCCAAGATATGAGTGAGGCCCGTTGGGCGACCGTCTACCTTTACAATCAGCGCACGGGTGAACTGAGTACGCCCATTCATACCGGAGCGCCGCCCCTCGACCTCGTGGCTGCCGCCCAACTGGCCCGCGAGACCATTACCGCCCGCCGCCCCGTCAGCCGTTTGCCCGATGCCACTGGGATCGGCGAGGCTCTGATCGGCATCCCGCTCCGTGGTTCACGCCAAATGCTTGGGGCGCTCTGCATCGGCTACCGTGAGGGCACCCCCAGTACTGCCGAGCTAGAAACCCTGATCCTCTTCGCCAGCCAAGCCGCGACGGCGGTCGAGAGCCTACATTTGCTGGCTGCGGTGCGTGAGGGCCGCGACCAACTGGCCTCGATTATGACCTCGACCCGCGAAGGGTTGCTCTTAGTTAGTGACACAGCCCAGATTGCGGTCGCC
>CAIRDL010000760.1 GCA_903877345.1 uncultured Oscillochloris sp.
CGACTCACCGGGGTAAGCCCTGGAGCCACCGCGCCCACACTCAGGAGGCTGAGCAGGGTTTCGTAGAGCTGCGATGCCTTGACGGGGCGGGTCAGACTGGCGGCAAAAAGGGTGGCTTCAGCCCCTTCTTCACGCCGCCCCAGCGAGGTGAGCAGCACGAGCGGCGGCGTCGGGCCAGGGAGCAGCGCCCGGATCGCTGTTGCCACCTGGAGGCCATCCATCTTCGGCATTTGCATATCGAGCAGCACCACATCAAAGCGCTCGCCCGCTTGGAGTAAGGCCAACCCCTCTGGGCCAGTCGCCGCAACATGCACCTGCATACCCCAACTCTTGGCTTGGGCGACCACGATGCGCTGGTTGGTCTGGTTGTCGTCAATGACCAACAGGCGGCGACCCGTTAGGGCGGGGATGGTGCCGCGCAGCGAGACTTTGGGCGGCACAGCACTGACGTTCGCAACCAAGGTGAAGAAAAAGGTCGTGCCTTGCCCAACCGTACTCGTGACCCAGATGCGCCCGCCCATCAGTTCGCAGAGCCGCCGACAGATCGCCAAACCAAGCCCCGTGCCGCCATATTCACGGGTGGTCGAGGGGTCAACTTGGCTGAAGGGCTTGAAGAGGCGATCCATCCGGTCAGCCGCGATACCAATGCCGGTGTCCCGCACCGCCACTTGAAGCTCGATGGTACCCTCGCGTTCAGTCAACAAATCAATACTAACCGTCACCTCGCCAGTATGGGTAAATTTAACCGCGTTGCCGAGCAGATTGACCAGGATCTGGCGGATGCGGGAGCCGTCGCCTTCGAGGACTTCGGGCAGAGTGGGTGCAAGGAAGTAGGCGAGATCGAGTCGTTTGGCGGCAGCTTGGGGCGTGACTAAATCGAGGGCACCTTCGAGCAGTTCGCGCAGTTCAAACGGTTGCTGGTCGAGTTCGAGCTTGCCTGACTCAATTTTCGAGAAATCGAGAATGTCGTTGATCACGCTGAGCAGCGCATCGCCGCTGCCCCTGATGGTCTCGACGTACTCATGCTGCTCGGCGTTCAGCGAGGTGTCTAGGAGCAGGCCCGTCATGCCGATCATGGCATTCATTGGGGTGCGAATTTCGTGGCTCATATTGGCGAGAAACTCCGATTTAGCGCGGGTCGCAGTTTCGGCGGCTTCTTTGGCCCGCACCAACGCAGCGCGATCCGCTTTCTGGGGGCTGATGTCGCGGAAGTAGACCGCGAGTCCTTCAGGCGAAGGGTAGTCGCGCAATTCCATCCAGATCCCAACGGGCTGGTAGAAGATCTCAAACTGCACCGGCGTTTGGGTAGCCATCGCCTGCCGGTGGTTACGCTCAAAGGAACTGTCCGCCAAGCCAGGGAACATTTCCCAGAGCGTGCGGCCCAACAGCGTCTTGCGGGTTTGACCGAAGAGACGCTCAGCCTCATTGTTGATGTAGGTGAAGTGCCAGTCACGGTCGAGGTGAAAAAAGGCATCGGTAATACTCTCGAGGATGCTCGTCACGCGGGCGGTGGTCGTCCGCAACTGGGCCTCAGTGATGGCGCGTTGGGCCAATTCAGCTTGCAGGGCATCAGTGAGTTGCACATTATCGAGCACCTGCCCGGCGGCCCAGGCAACAGCTTGGGCGAGGGCTTGTTCTTCAATGGAAAAAATGCGGGGCGCAACGCTATGCAAATCAATCGTGCCCACAACTTCCTCGCGCACCAACAGGGGCACCAAGAGCAGCCCG
>CAIRDL010000761.1 GCA_903877345.1 uncultured Oscillochloris sp.
CGTGATGCGTGATCCGTGACCGGGCCGCATCCTGACCGATCACGGATCACGCATCAGATGGGATGTTTTAAAAATCCCGCGTGTCTATAGTGAATCCAACCTGAAAATTACCCATGTTTGTAGACGGTCATCTCGATCTTGCGTACAACGTCGTGCAGTGTCGCCGCGACTTTGAGGCTGGCGTGGCCGCTATTCGCGCCGCCGAGCAACCGCCCATCCCGCAGCTTGGCACGGCCACTGTGGGGCTGCCCGAACTACGGCGCGGCGGCATCGGCCTGGTTTTTGCTACCCTTTTTACGCTGCCAAGCACTGCCAAAGCCACTGATTTGCCCTCCGAGCAGGTCTATCACACGCCTGCCCAGGCCCACACGCAAGCTGAGACGCAGCTCAACTATTATCTCGCCCTCGAGACTCGCGGCCTCGTTCGGCTGATGCGTACCCGTGGCGACCTCGCCGCCCACCAAGCCGCTTGGGCGAACGGCGACCCGACGTTGGGCTTGGTCGTGCTGATGGAGAATGCCGACCCCATTGTGACGCCTACTGAAACGAGTTGGTGGGCCAACCGTGGCGTGCGGATCGTCGGGCCAGCCTGGCAGGCGACGCGCTACTGTGGCGGTACCAAACAACCTGGCCCGCTCACAGCGTTGGGCCGCGCCCTGTTGCCGGAATTGGCCCAGAACGGGCTGATCCTCGACGTAAGCCATATGGCTGAGGCGAGTTTCTGGCAGGCGCTTGAACTTTGGTCTGGCCCCGTGATTGCCTCCCACAGCAACTGTCGCGCCCTCGCCCCCACGCGGTTGGCCGACCGGCACCTGAGCGATGCGATGCTCAAGGCGCTAATTGAGCGTGACGCGGTGATCGGCAGTGTGCTTTTCAACGCTTTTATCGCTGCTGAATATCAATCGGGCGACCCGAAGACGCAGTACGGCTGTGCGCGTCTGGTGCGCCATATTGACCGGATCTGCCAACTTGCGGGCAATGCGCGCCACGTCGCCATTGGCAGCGATCTCGACGGTGGCATCGGCAGTGAGGACATCCCGCATGAACTCGACAGCATCGCCGACATGCCCCGCATCGCCGAGGCGCTTAGCGCCGCCAACTACAGCGCTGCGGCCATCGCCGACATCATGGGAGGAAATTGGCTCCGCCTGTTGGCGCGGGCGCTTCCTATAGCCTGAAAGACAGCGTAATGCTTACCTACACCATCAGTATGCCCGCGCCCCATACGCACCTCTACCAGCTCACCATCGCCCTTGACGGCTTGGTTGAGCCACAGGTTGACATGGTGCTGCCTTCGTGGACGCCAGGGTCGTACATGATCCGCGAGTTCGCCCGCCATGTGCAAAATTTCACGGCCTCCACTGCCGACGGGACGCCGTTGCCGTGGCACAAAAGCGCGAAAGATACGTGGTGCATCGCGACGGGCGGTGCCGCGCAGGTGACGGTTCAGTACCAGGTTTATGCCAACGACCTGACGGTGCGTACCAGCCATCTTGACGGCAGCCACGGCTATTTCAACGGGGCCACCGTCTTTATGTACGTCCCTGGGCGCACCAACGAGCAGCTACGCCTGCTGATCGAAACGCCCCCAGGCTGGCAGGTCAGTACTGGCCTTACGCCGCACCCTAGTGCGCCCCAGACGGACGCCCACCACGCCTTCACGGCGCTGGATTACGACGAACTGCTTGACTGCCCGGTCGAGTGCGGCACCCAACGCCTGCTCAGCTTCACCGTTGACGCCATTCCGCACCAAATCGCCCTCTGGGGTCAAGGGAATGCCGACGAAGCGCGGTTGGTGACCGACACCAAGCACATTGTCGAGACGCAGCGCACCTTCTTTGGCAGGCTGCCTTACGCCCATTACACCTTTCTTCTGCATCTGACCGATGGGAAGGACGGTGGCCTTGAGCATCGCAACAGTGTCACCAATCAAATTGACCGTTGGAGTTTCCGCACGGAGCGGAGTTACGAGCGTTACCTCGCGCTGACGAGCCACGAACTGTTCCACGTCTGGAACATCAAGCGCCTACGCCCGGCACCCCTTGGCCCCTTCAATTACCGGGCCGAAACCTACACGCGGCTGCTCTGGCTGGCGGAAGGCGCGACGAGCTACTACGACGAACTGTTGCTGGTGCGCGCCGGCCTGATGCGGCCCGAACGGTATCTGGAGCATCTGGCTGAACGGATGGTCGCGCTCCAGAATCAGCCGGGCCGCCACCTCCAGAGCCTCGAGCAGAGCAGTTTCGACGCTTGGATCAAGTTCTATCGGCCCGACGAGCACAGCACCAACACCAGCATTTCGTACTATGTAAAAGGCAATCTGGTCTGCCTGCTCCTCGATATGCAGATTCGTGCCCAAACCGGCGGCACCCGCTCACTTGACGATGTGCTACGGCTGCTCTTCGCCCGCTATCCGGCCAATGGGCCGGGCATTCCTGAGGATGGGGGCGTGTTGGCGGCGGTAGAGGCGGTCGCTGGGACGGGCGACGGGCAGTACCGTGCCTTTTTCGCCCGCTACATCGCAGGCACCGAAGAGTTGGACTACGCGGGCGCGCTGGCGACGGTCGGCCTGGAGCTGCGCTGGTCGCGACGCGGGCCGCAAGCGTGGCTCGGCCTAAGCTTTAAGCGCCAAGGCGAACGCACCTTCGTCGCAACGGTGCGCGCTGATGGCCCTGCCAGCCCCGTTGGAGTTTATGCCAACGATGAACTCCTGGCGCTCGACGGTTGGCGGGTCAACGAGAAGCGTTTGGGTGCCCGGTTGGCCGAATACAGCCCCGGCGCGGTGGTGCGCCTGACCCTTTTTCGTGGCGATGCGCTGGTTGAGGTGCCCGTGACGCTGGCCGAGGCTCCCGCCGACACCCTGGAATTGGCCCTGATGGCGGAACCCAGTCAGGCGCAAGCCCAAGCGTACCGCAACTGGCTGTTGGGGGCGTAACGTGATTGTAGATTGTAGATTTGCCGCAACAGGACGCGGTATATTTGCCCAATGGGCCATCCGGGCCTCACCGTTGAAACCTGCAACTGCACCCCATGCTCTTTGCGGCTTGGCGTGAGATCGCTAGACGGGAAAGCTTGGTTGAAAACGCAAGGCCCCAAAAGGTGCGATACCGTGTCGTTGGTAATGGCCTAAACCTAGGCTATAATCGGTTCTGATCACGCTATGAGGAGGATTTTGGAATGGATATGCTACGCTGGCTTGTTGATTTGTTCCTACATCTCGACAAGCATCTGACGGTGATCGTCGTGCAATACGGCTTCTGGACGTACCTGCTGCTTTTTCTGATTATCTTCTGCGAGACGGGCCTCGTCGTCACGCCGTTTCTCCCTGGCGACTCGCTCCTTTTTGCTGCCGGAGCGCTGGCCGCCGGCGGCTCAATGAATGTCTTCCTGCTCGTGCTCCTGCTCATCGCTGCGGCGATCCTGGGCGACACCGCCAACTACTGGATCGGCGGACTGGTCGGGCCACGGGCCTTCAGCGGTAAACTGCCCTTCCTCAAACACGAACAGCTTACACGCACCCACGCCTTTTACGAACGCCACGGCGGCAAGACCATCATCTTCGCCCGCTTCATCCCGATTATCCGCACCTTTGCGCCCTTCGTCGCAGGCATCGGCAGCATGAGCTACCGGCACTTTATCAGCTACAACGTGATCGGCGGGGTGGTGTGGGTCACGCTCTTCCTATTTGGTGGCTTCTTCTTCGGCACGCTGCCGGTGGTACAAGAAAACTTCAGCCTGGTGGTGATCGCAATCGTCGCCATCTCGGTGCTGCCCGCCGTGTACGAGTTCGTGCGTAATCGGCGCACGGCCCAGCCAGCCTAGTGGCGACACCGCCGCCTAGCTCGTAACAAAGCCAACGGCTGAGTGAACCTCGTTCGCTCAGCCGCTTTGCGTTAGATCCAAAATCATGAGGAAATTTCTATGGCCGAGCAACGCTCACGCGGGGGGCCAGCGTGGTTCTGGGGCGCACTCTGCGCCATCCTGTTGATCCTCATTAGCACTCGTGGGCAACTCGCCCCAAGCAACGAAGCGCTACACCAAGTCTTTGCCGCCCAACCGCCACCCCCAGGGCTTGACCTCCAGGCACTGTTGCCGAATTTCGACCTCAGCCAACTGCCGCCTAGCCTCCAAACCCCTGCCCGCGACCTCTTGGCAAACTTAGGCACAGGCCAGCCTGGTGTCCCCGTTGAGGCCACGGTGACAACCCCGCGTCTGCGCGTCACCGTGCGCGAGTTGCGCCCCATCTTGGGCAATCTGTTGGTCAATGGTGAAGTGACGAATGTGAGTCAGTACGACGTGGTAGTGCCGCTTAGTGTCTTCGTGTTGCAGGATAGCACTGGGCTTAGTTACCGCATTGGCAACGACACCGGCATCCCCCTGCGCCCCGGTGAGCGCATCCCGCTCGATCTCAGCATCCCGCTGCCGCCAGGGCGTGGCCTGCTGCTGACGACAAACTTCCCGCCTGATGCGCCGGTCACGCAACGCCTGATTGTGATTGAGACGCCATGATGAGCAACCTTGCCGAGCGTCTGGCGCTGGTGCGCGAACGTATTAGCGAGGCGGCGCGTCAGGCCAACCGCGACCCCGCTGCGATTACGCTGGTGGCAGTCACGAAGAACCACCCGCCTGCGCTGGTGGCTGAGGCGATTGCTGCGGGTGTCACCGATGTGGGCGAAAACCGGGTGCAAGAAGCGCAAACGAAACTCGCGGCACTGCGCGAACTGCGCCCGCAGGTGCGTTGGCACCTCATCGGCCATCTTCAACGCAACAAAGCGCAGCTCGCCGCCGAGTTGTTTGATGTCGTCCACTCGGTAGACAGTCTCCGCCTTGCTGAAGCGCTGGCGCGTCAGGTTGCCCCCAAGCGGCGCTTGCCCATTCTGCTCCAAATCAACGTCAGCGGCGAAGCGAGCAAAGAGGGTTTTGACCTGCCAGGCGGCGTTGCGAACCACACCGGGTTAGCTGCACTGCTGCCGGTGGTCGCAAGCCTCTTGGCGCTGCCCACGCTTGAAGTACGCGGCCTGATGACGATTGCACCGCTGTTGGCCGACCCCAACGCGGCGCGACCCACCTTTCGGGCGCTGCGCGAACTGCGCGACGAACTGGCCCGCCGCTTTCCCGCCACGTCTTGGGCCGAACTCTCGATGGGCATGAGCGACGATTTCTCGGTCGCCATTGCCGAAGGAGCGACCAGCGTGCGGATCGGGCGGGCGCTCTTCGGTGCGCGGGGTTAAAGGCGCTGCTACTAGTACAGCTTTCTGGAAATGTGTACCGAGATATGGTACGCTCTCCTGAACGACAATGAGTGCCGCTCCGGTGGCGATGAACGATAAACTGTGATGGAGGATGCGATGGCTGGCCC
>CAIRDL010000762.1 GCA_903877345.1 uncultured Oscillochloris sp.
CCAGCAGATCCATCTGCCAAACTTCACCCCTGAGTTGATTGACCTCACAGATCTGCCTGCGGCGCAGCAGGCGGTTGAGGTTGCCCGCCGCTCGCGGCTGGCGGCGAACTATCGCTTTGACCTCGCCAATGGCCCCTTGTGGCAGGTCAGTTTGCTCCGGCTCAATGCAACCACGCATGTACTCCTGATGACCCTGCACCACACCATCGCTGATGGCTGGTCAATGGGCATCTTGCTGCATGAACTCTCGGTCTTGTACGCCCAGGTGGCGAGCGGGGCGCAAAGCAACCTCCCGGCACTGGCTATTCAGTATGCTGATTATGCTGTCTGGCAGCGCGCATGGCTCCAGGGTACCGAACTTCAGGCGCAGTTGGCCTATTGGCGCCAGCAGCTTGCGGGTGCGCCACCGCTCCTGACGCTGCCGACCGATTATCCGCGCCCCGCAGTGCAGAGCGGCCAGGGCGACCATGTTGCGCTGTTGCTGCCTCTGGAACTGGTGCGCCAGCTCAAACAGTTGGCCCAAGCGCAGAACGCCACTCTGTTTATGACCCTACAGGCAGCGTTTAGCGTCCTCCTCGCCCGCTACTCTGGTCAAGCTGACATTCTGATCGGCACGCCCATTGCCAATCGCCCGTTGGCTGAAATCGAACCCTTGATTGGACTCTTTCTCAACGCGCTCGTGCTGCGTACCGACCTGGCGGGCAACCCGAGCTTCCGCACCTTGCTGGCACGGGTACGCCAGTCGGCGCTTGCTGCCTTTGAGCACCAAGCCATGCCCTTTGAGATGCTGGTCGAGCACCTTCAGCCCGAGCGTTCGCTCGCCCATAGCCCGCTTTTCCAGGTGATGTTCAACCTGCTGAACAATCGGTCTGATGCCCTGACGCTCCCCGGCGTGACGGTGCAGCACGGCGAGGTCGAGTACGCGGTTGCGAAACACGATCTGGTGCTGGTGATGCAGGAGCTGGAGACGGGGATGTACGTCGGCTTTGACTACACCACCGATCTGTTCACCCGCGCCACCATTGAGCGCATGGCCGGGCATTTCCAGGTGCTGCTTGAGGCGATTGTCGCCGACCCCGAGCAGCTAGTCAGCGCCCTGCCGTTGCTGACAGCGGTAGAGCGCGATCAACAGTTGGTCACGTGGAACAGCGCCAGCTCAGCGGATGCCGGTGACGCTTGCTATCACACCTTGTTTGAGGCTCAGGTGGCGCAAACGCCTGAGGCTGAGGCGGTTCATACGCAGCCCATTCGGGCCATCGCTTGCCTGACCTATCGTGAGTTGAATGCGCGGGCGAATCAGCTGGCCCATCATTTGCGTGCCGGTGGTGTCGGCCCAGAGACGATTGTCGGTGTCTGCCTGGAGCGCTCGGCGGAGACGCTGATCAGCCTGTTGGCGATCTTCAAGGCGGGCGGGGCCTACATGCCGCTCGACCCGGCCCTGCCTGATGAGCGTCTCGTCACGCTCCTGACGCAGTCGGGCGCTCGTATGATCTTGACTCGACAACAGTATGTCGCACGTCTCGCCGGCCAGGACGCGGCGATCATTTGCTTTGACGCCGATGCGGCGCTGCTCGCGCAACAGCCCACCTCCAATCTTGTCACCCATGCCACCCCAGCGCAGTTGGCCTATGTGCTGTTTACCTCCGGCTCGACCGGCGTGCCCAAAGGGGTGATGATCGAGCAGCGTGGTATGGTGAACAATCTGCGCGCTAAGATCCACGACCACGGCCTGACGGCCCACGATAAGCTGGCCCAAACTGCGCCGCCCGGCTTTGACATCTCGCTCTGGCAATTCCTGGCGGCCCTGCTCGTCGGTGGCACGGTGCGGATCTTCAGCGATGAGATCGCCCGCGATCCGGTCGCGCTGCTGCACCATACCGAGGCGGAGCGCATCACGGTGCTGGAGGTGGTGCCGTCGCTGTTTCGCTTTATGCTGGACGAGTTGCACGCCCCTGGCGGGCAACGGCCCACCTTTGCCGCATTGCGCTGGCTCTCGTTGACGGGCGAAGCCTTGCCGCCCAACCTCTGCAACGCCTGGCTTGCCAGCTACCCGCATATCCCGATTCTAAACGCCTATGGCCCCGCCGAATGTTCGGACGATGCGACCCACCACAGCATCACCGCGCCATTTCCACCCGACGCCACAAGCGTCCCGATTGGCCGACCTTTGCCGAACGTCCGGCTCTATGTGCTGGATAAGCAGCTCCAGTTGGTGCCAGTGGGTGTGCCGGGCGAGCTGTGCATCGGCGGGATCGGCGTGGGGCGCGGCTACCTGAACGAACCTGAGCGCACCGCCGAGGTTTTTCTGCGCGACCCCTTTGTGGCGCAGCCTGATGCGCGTCTCTACCGCACGGGCGACATGGCGCGCTACCGTCCTGATGGGAACATCGAATATCTCGGACGTACCGACCACCAAGTGAAGCTGCGCGGCTTCCGCATCGAGCTAGGCGAGATCGAGGCGGTGCTGGATCAGCACGGGGCGGTAGAAAAGAGTGTAGCGGCGATCCAGGCCACCGCCAATGGCGAGCAGCAACTGGTGGCCTATGTCGCCCTGACCCAGCAGGGCGATGGGTCAATCCTCGTCCCCCAGTGGCGCGATTTTTTGAGCGCCCGCTTACCCAGCTATATGGTGCCAAGCCACTTTGTTGTGCTGGATGCGCTACCTCTGACGCCGAACGGCAAGCTTGACCGCAAGCGCTTGCCCGCCCTCGCCAGCGCCCAGTTCGTCGCGGCAGAGCGCTACGTTCCGCCGCGCACGCCGACCGAGGCGCTGCTGGTAGCGATCTGGCACGAGGTCTTGCGGCTTGAGCGGATCGGCATTCACGACCATTTCTTTGCCATTGGCGGCCATTCGCTGCTGGCGACCCAAGTGCTGGCACGGCTGCGGCGGCATTTCCTAGTCGAGTTGCCGTTGCGGGCGATCTTTGGCGCACCCACCATCGCTGAGCTTGCCGAGCAGATCGATCAGCTTACCCTCAGCCAGACCATTCAACAGCCGACGGAAGACCTGACGGCTGAGCGCGAAGAGATTTTGCTATGACCGACACGGTTGCATTTATCGCTGAGTTGGCCCGCCAAGACATCAAACTCTGGCTTG
The DNA here is from genome assembly GCA_903877345.1 of uncultured Oscillochloris sp. GTDB lineage: Bacteria > Chloroflexota > Chloroflexia > Chloroflexales > Chloroflexaceae > CAIWXH01. Next base: position 3,098 of record CAIRDL010000762.1, read on the forward strand.
ATGGGGATGCGCTGCGGGTTAACGCGCCCGCCGGAACGCTCTCGCCCGCCCTCGTGGCCCGCTTAAAAGAGCGTAAACCGGAGATGCTGGCTTTTTTGCGCCAGCACCAGCCGGCCACCCGCATCACGACGATTACGCCGGGTGTCCGCCCGGAGCGGCTGCCGCTCTCGTTTGCCCAGCAGCGGCTCTGGTTTCTGGCCCAACTGGAAGGGGCGAGCGGCACGTATAACATTCCCGTCGCGCTGCGTATGCACGGCCCGCTTGATCTGGCGGCTTTTCGCGCCAGTTGGGAACAGCTTGAAGCGCGCCACGAGGTGTTGCGTACCAGTTTCACGCAAAGCGCGGGCCAAGCCTATCAGCAGCTGAACCCGCCCGGCTTCACCTTGCACCACAGCGATCTGTCGGCGCTGCCCAACGCGGCACAGGCAGACACAGTGACCCGGCTGGCCCACCAAGAGGCCAACCATAGCTTTGATCTGGCCTGCGGCCCGTTGTGGCGGGTGCTGCTGGTGCGCCTGAGCGACCAGGAGCATATCCTGGTCGTGACCATGCACCATAGCATCTCTGATGGCTGGTCCATCGGCATCCTGACCCGCGAACTGTCGGCATTGTACGCTCGACAGCGCGGGTACCAAGCGGAGGATCTGCCGCCGCTGCCGCTCCAGTACGCCGATTTCGCCCTCTGGCAGCGCGAGTGGCTGCGGGGTGCGGTGTTGCAGGAACAGTTGGCCTACTGGAAAAAGCAACTCGCTGCTGCGCCGCCCTTCTTGTCCGTGCCGACCGATCACCCGCGTCCGGCGATTCAGAATCATCGCGGCGATCATCTCTCGGTCACACTGGCCCAACCGCTAACCAAGGCGATCAAACGGCTGGCCCAGGCGCATGACGCGACGCTCTTTATGTGCTTGCAAGCGGCTTTCGCCGTGCTGCTGGCCCGCTACACCGGGCAAGATGATGTCTGTGTCGGCACCCCGCTTGCCAACCGTCAGTTCGCCGAGCTTGAGCCGCTGGTCGGCTTCTTTGTCAACACGCTTGTTCTGCGTAACGATTTAACCGGAAACCCCACCTTCCGCGAATTGCTGGCGCGGAGCCGCCAAATCACGCTGGATGCCGATCAGCACCAGGCGCTGCCCTTTGAACTGGTGGTCGAGGCGCTCCAGCCTGAGCGCAACTTGGCCTATAGCCCGCTCTTTCAGGTGCTGTTTGTGCTCCAGAACCATCGCCAAGAAGCCCTGTCCTTGGGCGAGCTTACGTTCAGCCCGTTCGAGGTTGAGCACTCGGTCGCTAAGTTCGATCTGACCCTCACGATTTGGGAGCGGGGCGATGAACTGACGGCAGTGTGGAACTATAGCTGCGAGCTTTTTGAACGGGCCACCATTGAGCGGATGGCCGACCACTACCAAACGCTGTTGGCCGGAATTGTCGCCAACCCGGATCAGCCCGTTGCGCTTCTGCCCATGGTGAGCGCGGCTGAACGGCAGCAACTGCTGGTCGCCTGGAATGCTACGGCTGCTGACTACCCGGCGGAAATGTGCCTCCACCAGTTGTTTGAGGCCCAGGTGGAACGAACACCTGATGCCCTTGCCGTCATCTATGAAGCGCAGTGCCTTAGCTATCGTGAGCTGAACGAGCGAGCGAACCAACTGGCGCATACGCTCATTGCACAGGGGGTCGGGCCAGAGGTGCTGGTCGGCATCTGTGTGGAGCGTTCGCTTGAACTGATGGTCGGATTGCTGGGGATTCTCAAGGCGGGCGGAGCCTATCTGCCGCTTGACCCGAACTATCCCGCCGAGCGGCTGGCCTCTATGCGGGAAGATGCCGACCTGCGCCTGCTGCTCACCCAGACGGCGCTCCGCGAACGCCTGCGCCTCGGTGCGGACGTGACCGTGATTGAGCTGGATCAACGGCCTAGCGGCTATCGGCTAGCGGCCAACCCAACGGTAGCCGTTGCGCCAGACAACTTGGCCTATGTCATCTACACCTCCGGCTCCACCGGACAGCCCAAAGGGGTACAGCTTACCCACCAAGGCGTGGTGAATTATCTGAGTTGGTGCGTGCGAACCTACCCGGTGACTGCCGGCAGCGGCATTCCGGTCAATGCCTCGTTCAGCTTCGACGGCGCGGTTCCCAACCTCTTTGCCCCTCTCCTGGTTGGCAAAGCGGTGCTCCTTCTGCCCGAAGCCACCCAGTTTGAATGCCTCAGCACCGCCTTGCGCCAGGTCGCGGAGCCGTTCAGCCTGATTAAAGGGACGCCCACCCACCTGAGCTTGCTGCACCAGTTGCTGCACCGCTCGGCGGAGCCGCTGCGCGCCCACGCCCTCGTGCTCGGCGGGGAGCCGCTGCCGCGCTCGTTGGTGGCCACATGGTGGGAGCATGCGCCGGGAAGTCGGGTGTTTAACCAGTATGGCCCCACCGAGGCGACCGTCGCCTGTTGTTGCTACGAGGTGCCCCCACACACCGATTTGCCGGAGAACATCCCGCTTGGGCGTCCAATTGCCAACACACAGGTCTATCTGCTGGATCGTTACCACCAACCGGTGCCAATTGGGGTGTCCGGCGAACTCTACGTTGGCGGGGTGCAGGTCGCCCGTGGCTACCTGAACCGCCCCGAGCTAACCGCCGAGCGCTTCATTCCGAATCCCTTTGGCCCTGGGCGGCTCTACAAGACGGGCGATCTTTGTCGTTACCGGCCCGACGGGAACATCGAATATATCGGGCGGCTGGATCAGCAGGTCAAGCTGCACGGCTTCCGCATCGAACTGGGCGAGATTGAGGCGCAGTTGCGCCAGTGTGACGGCGTCGAGGCGGCGGTAGTGGTCCTGCGTGAAGCGGCGGGCAACCAGCGGCTCGTGGCCTATCTGGTGGGAACCGCAGACACAGCGGCGACGGTGCGCGCCCAACTCAGCCAAAAGCTACCCACGTTTATGCTCCCGACTCAGTTTGTGCAACTATCGGCCATCCCTCTGCTCCCCAACGGGAAGCTTGACCGCCGCGCCTTGCCTGAGCCGGAGGCTGAGGTTGACACACGCCAGATGGTTCTGCCGCGCACCCCGACCGAGGCACTGCTGGCGACGATCTGGCAAGCTACCCTGGGGCTAAAACAGGTTGGCGTGACCGACAACTTCTTTCAGGTGGGGGGCGATTCGATCCTCAGCATCCAGATCGTCAGCCGCGCCAGAGCTGTCGGCCTGCACCTGACGCCAAAGGATCTGTTTCAACACCAGACGATTGCCGACCTAGCAGCGGTGGCCCACACGGCACCGCAGGCCCAGGCCGAGCAGGGGCTTGTGACGGGCGCACTCCCGCTGACGCCCATCCAACGGCGCTTCTTTGCTCAGGGGTGGCGCGAGCCGCACCACTTCAATATGTCCATGCTGCTTGAACTGGCCCCAGAGGTCAAGGCTGGCTGGCTTGAAGCGGCAGTACACAGCCTGCTCACCCATCACGATGCCCTGCGCCTGCGCTTGGTACGGCACGGGGATGCCTGGCAGCAAACCATCGCGGCCCCCACTGCGGACACCCCCTTCGAGGTCTTCGTCTTGGACGAGCAGCAGGCGACCCTGGAGGCCCAGGCCAATCGCTTGCAGGCCAGCCTGAATCTGGCCTACGGGCCGCTGCTGCGGGTGGCGCTCTTCCAGCGTGCGGGACGGCAGTATCTCTTGCTGGTGATCCACCACCTCGCGGTGGATGGCGTCTCGTGGCGCATCATTCTGGAGGATCTACAGACGGCCTACCAGCAAGCAGCCAGCGCCAAGCCCATCCAATTGCCGGCCAAAACCACCTCATTCAAAGCCTGGGCCACCCTCGTCCAGGCCCACGGCCCGACAGTGGTTGCCACTGAGCGCACGTATTGGGCGCAGATCTGCGCGCAGGGCGCACCCGCGCTGCCGGTTGATCACGCCCTGGGGCCAAATGACCACGCTTCGGCGGCCAGGGTTGCAACCCGCCTTGATCGCACCCAGACCGCCGCGCTCTTGAACGAAGCACCGGCAGCCTATCATACGCAGATCAATGATCTCCTGTTGACCGCACTGCTGCTGGCCTACCAGCGCTGGAGCGGGCGAACCACACTCGTGTTGGCTCTGGAAGGGCATGGCCGCGAGGAGTTGCTGGCGCCTGAGGGTATGGTTGATCTCGCCCGCACGGTGGGTTGGTTTACTACGATCTTTCCGGTGCGGCTGGAGTTTCCTACGGATGATCTGGGGACGCTGATCAAGCAGGTCAAGGAACAACTGCGCCAGATCCCCCGGCATGGCATTGGCTATGGCATCCTGCGCTTTCTTCAGGACGACCCAGCGCTCGTGTTTGCCGCCGAGGTGAGTTTCAATTACCTGGGCCAGTTCGACCAGAGTATGCAAGGCCCGCTGTTCAAAGCCTTTGCCCCCGAGACGGGTGGGGTCACGCGCAGCCCGACCGGCCCACGGGCGCAGCTGCTCGACATCACCGGGATGGTGATTGATGGGCAACTCCAGCTCGACTGGGTCTACAGCCGGAACGTTCACCGCGAAGCGACGATCCGGCAGTTCGCACAAGGCTTCAGCGAAGCCTTGCAGAAGCTCATTGCACACTGCCAGGCACCAGGGGCCGGTGGATATACGCCGAGCGATTTCCCAGATGTTGGCTTGAGCCAGACGCGGTTGGAGGCGCTGTTGGGCGAGATCACCCTGGCAAACCGCCTTGGGGGGCCGATCCAGCAGCAGCTTGAGGCGATCTATCCGCTTGCTCCTTCGCAACAAGGGATGCTGGTTGAGACGCTGGCCTTCCCCGGCTCAGGCATTCACGTCGAGCAGTCGGCGCTGAGTTGGCGCGGGCCGTTCGATCACCATGCGTTTACACAGGCGTGGCAGCAGGTGTTGGCGCGGCATACCACGTTGCGAACCGGCTTTATCTGGGAGAATCTAGCCGAGCCGCTCCAGTTTGTGCTGCGCCGCACGCAGATGCTCATCGCCCACCACTCACTGCGCGGCCTCACAGACGAGGCGCAGCAGGAGTATATCGCACACTATCTTGAGGCAGATCGGCGGCGAGGCTTCACCATGATGCAGGCACCGCTCATGCGTCTGGCGCTCTTTGAGGTGGACGACCACACGCACCACTTTGTCTGGACCCGGCACCACATCCTTAGCGATGGCTGGTCGCTGCCGATTGTCACCAGCGAGTTCATGGCGCTGTACGAGGCGGAGTGCTCCGGGCAGACGCTTCAGCTTCCGCCGAGCCGCCCCTACCAGAACTATATTACGTGGTTGCGCCAGCAGGATCTTGCGACGAGCGCGGCCTTCTGGCGCGAGCGTTTGGCGGGCTTCACCACACCGACACCGTTAGCCAGTGGGGTTGCTCAAGAGGAACCGCGTCACGCCTCAGCCGAACTGGTGCTGTCGGCGACGACCACTGCGGCGCTCGTGGCCCTGGCGCGGCAGCACGGACTCACCACCAGTACGCTGATCCAGGCGGCGTGGGCGCTGCTGCTGCACCACCATAGCGGCGCACGCGACCTCGTGTTCGGAGCGACCGTCGCAGGCCGACCGCCAGAGGTGGTCGGGGTGGAGACGATGGTGGGGCCGTTCATCAACACGGTGCCTGTCCGCGTCCAGTTGCCGCCCGCCGCCGACACACCGCTACTCTCCTGGCTCCAGGCGCTCCAGGTACAAGGGCTAGAGCAGCAGCCCCATGCGTACTGCTCGACGGGGCAGATCCACCAGTGGAGTGAGGTGCCGGGGTCGCTGCCACTGTACGAGAGCCTGCTGGTCTTCGAGAACTACCCAGTTGAGTCAGCAGGGTTCGGGCAAGCAGCGTGGACGTTGACTCCCTTTGCGGTCAGCGGCGCGCGAACCGTCGGTGCCCAGACCCGCTACGCCCTCACTGTCTTGGTGCTTCCTGGTGCGGCATTCACCTTCCGCTTCGTCTATGATGCCTCCCGCCTTACGTCAGCCGACCTTGAGCAACTCCAAGCGCACTTGCTGACGCTGCTCGATCAGCTTGTCGCCGACCCGCACCAGCCCTTGCCCCAACTGATGCTGGCCCCCGGTCAGGCTCCGGCGCTGCGCCCAACGGCGGGCCTCACGGCGCGAACGGAGCCGGTACCGCCCCGCACTGAGGTCGAGCACCAACTCGTCCAACTCTGGCAGGAAGTGCTGGGGCTTGACCTCGTCGGGGTGCGGGACAGCTTCTTCGACCTCGGGGGGCACTCGCTGGTGGCCCTGCGGCTGATGGCGCAGATCCAGCAGCAGTTTGGCCGCAATCTGCCGCTCGCCACGCTGTTCCAGTGTCCGACCATTGAGCAACTGGCCCGGCACCTCAGCACGCCGACGGGAACGCCTGGAGCCGACTGGTCTGTCTTGGTGCCGATCCAGCCTGATGGTGAGGGACGGCCCTTCTTCTGTGTGCCCGGCACCGGCGGCAACCCGCTCTACCTCCACGACCTCGCCCGTTTTATGGGCCCACGGCAACCATTTTATGGACTACAAGCCGTCGGGCTGGATGGCGAGACGGCCCCGTACACCACCATCGAGGCCATTGCCGCCCACAACGTCCAGGCCATCCAGCGGGTGCAACCACAAGGTCCCTATCTCCTGGGCGGGCACTCTTTCGGCGGCAAAGTCGCCTTCGAGATGGCGCAACAGCTACGTCGGGCCGGGCACGCCGTGGCTCGGCTGATCCTCCTGGACACGACGGCCCCGGCCCCGCTACCGGAACTGCCGGATTGGGACGAGGCCCGTTGGCTGGTTGCGCTGGCCGGTGCCTTCGGCGCGGTGGCGGGCCAGCAGAGCACCCTCGTGGCCGAGGAGTTGCGCCGACTCGCGCCCGAGGAGCAGATGATCCGCTTCAAAGCCGAGCTGGAGCGGCTCCAACTCTTGCCGCCAGAGGCCGATCTGAAGCAGGCTCGTGGCTGGATTAAGGTGTTCAAGTGTAATCAGTTGACAGCGTACAACCCCGGCCCAGGCATTCCTGTAGCGATAACCCTCTTCCGCACGGAAGAGTTGCTTGCCCCGGCCCCGTACTTGGGTCAGCAAGCGGCACCGCACCAAGATGATCCGACACTGGGATGGGCGCAGTTTGCCGAAGGGCCGGTTGAAGTGATCGCCATACCCGGCAATCACCTGACCATGATGGGCCGCCCCCACGTTGAGACGCTGGCCTTGCGCCTGCGCGAGTGCTTCCAGCGGATAGCGAACTGAAATCTGCAATGGTGTTACCAATCAAGGCCAAACTCAACAGCCTGCTCGCGGCACCCCAGAGCCTAGCCAACCTCAACCCGCTGCGTAAGCGCAAGACGCTCGGCGACATCTTGGCGCAGCCCGCGCCGCCCCCGGC
>CAIRDL010000763.1 GCA_903877345.1 uncultured Oscillochloris sp.
CGGGATCAACCCCCAAGGCACGCAGGCGTTCGGCAAGACGGGCGGCGCGAGCCTCGGCCTCGGTGCGGGCGGTTTCGGCCTCGGTGCGGGCGGTTTCGGCCTCGGTGCGGGCGGTTTCGGCCTCGGTGCGGGCGGTTTCGGCCTCGGTGCGGGCAGTTTCGGCCTCGGTGCGGGCAGTTTCGGCCTCGGTGCGGGCGGTCTCGGCCTCGGCGCGGGCCGCTTCGGCCTTGGTGAGGGTACTCTTCGCCTCGGCACGCTCACGCTCTAGTTCGACATAACTGGCGAAAGGACGGTTATCGGGGCCGAGCAGCACCAGATCTAGGCCATTGAGTAACAACACGACATCAGTGCGCGGGCTGATCCAGCCTTCAATGGGTTCAATCGCCTCTAGCTCAGCACCAATGCGAATCCACCCATTCAGTTGACCCTGCTCCGGGTCGTACACGTAATATTCCTCAACCCCATAGCGCTCGTAAAAGGCCAACTTCCGCAGCATTTCGGCCCGCGTGTTTCCTGGTGAAAGCACCTCGAACACGACTTGTGGCGCGATACCGCCTTCTTCCCACTGCTTGTACGAACCGCGATACCCTTTGGGGCGTCCGAAGACGATCAGCGCATCCGGCGCGAGGCGCAGTTTCGGCTGGCCCTCAACCGGATACCAAAGCAAGTCGCCCGCCACAAAGACATCCGGGCGGTCGCGGTAAAGCGCGTCGAACCCGCCCTGAATCGTCACAATCCAGCGGAACTGCAGCGTGTTGTCAGCCATTGGTTGTCCGTCGCTATCAGGGTAGACGATGGTGGACGCCGTCGCCGGGGTCGTGCTCACAGCCATCACCCAACTCCTTTCCCCCGTATGCTCATGCAAAAAATCTACAATCTAGAATTTTACCTTCGCGGCTTGGCGTCTGACACCCTGCTACTACAACGAGCTTACTCATGTACCACAAAGGCACAAAGGACACAGAGATGCCGAATATATTAGTTCGATCTTTGTGTGCTTCGTGCCTCTGTGGTGCGATCATCAAGCGATGTCTCGTTAGAGTACTAACGCAGCACCCCGCGCCGCCGCATCCGCCCAAGCACAAACTCCTCAATGGGCACCGCCGTATCAACCGACAAATAGCCGATGCCGCGCCCGTTGCAGAAACGCTCGATCTCGGCCTGCCAGCCCACCAAATGCTCGTGGTAACGGCGCAGCAAATCCAGGTCGGCGCTGACCTCAATCGCTGGCCCACCTTCGCTATCCGTAAGGCGAAAATCGCCATCCAGCTCAGGTTCAAGCTCTTGCGGGGCGAGAATGTGCATCACCGTAATCTCGAAGGGCCGCGAGGCGAGCGCACTGAGCGCGTCTTTCCAACCGGCATCTAGCAAATCGGAGCAGAGCAGCAACGGGCCGGGGGTACGGGCTGATTGAATGTAGCGGTGACAGGATTTCGTCAAGTCGCCGCTTTGGCCCGTCGGTAGTTGTTGGAGGAAGTTGAAGAGCGGCACGGCCCCGCGTTTGCCACGCACGCCGGGCAGTTGCGCCGTGCCAGCGCCCGCCGCAAAAGCCGTCACACTCACGCGGTCGAGGTTGGCGAGGGCGATGTAGCCAAAAGCCGCCGCCACCTGTTTCGCGTAACGCAGCTTGTTGGGCGTGCCCCAATCCATAGACGCGCTTGTGTCCACCAGTAAGTGGACGTGCAGTTCTTCCTCAGCCACAAAAAGCTTGAGAAAGACGCGCTCCATGCGGGCGTAGAGATTCCAGTCAATCTGGCGAATATCGTCGCCCGAGGTGTAGGGGCGGAAGTCAGCGAACTCGACCGAGGCCCCGCGCCGTGGGCTGCGCCGCTCACCCTGGAGGTCTCCCGCCATCGCCCGACGGGTCTGGATGGCGAGGCGGTCGAGTTTCTTGAGCAAACCACTCTCGATCAGGGGCGCGCTGGTCGCCATTTAGCTCTCTTTCACAGCCTCAAGGACGGCCTTCACCACTTCGTCAGGCGTAATGCCCTCGGCTTGAGCCTCGAAGTTGAGCACGACGCGGTGGCGCAAAACGGGGAGCGCGGCGGCTTTGAGATCAGCGAAAGCGACGTTGTAGCGCCCATCAAGCAGCGCGAGGATTTTACCGGCGAGGATGAGCCCCTGCATGCCGCGTGGCGACGCACCGTAGCGGACGTACTGCCGCGTGATGGCAGGAACATCCTTGCCTACGGGGTGGGTGGCGATGATCAGACGGGCGGCGTACGAGAGGACATGGCTGGCAATTGGCACCGTGCGCGCCAGATCCTGCATCTCGACAATCATCGCGCTGTTGGCGACATTGCGCGTAAGCGGCTTGCGTGCGCCCGTGGTGCGCTGGGCGATTTCCACCAACTCGTCGGCAGACGGGAAGGTGACATTGATTTTGAAGAAAAAGCGGTCGAGTTGGGCTTCCGGCAGCGGGTAAGTGCCTTCCATCTCCAAGGGGTTCTGGGTGGCGAGGACAAAGAACGGCGCGTCCAGCTTATGCATGGTTTTCGCCACCGTCACCGTATGCTCCTGCATCGCCTCAAGCAGCGCCGATTGCGTCTTCGGAGTTGCCCGGTTAATCTCATCGGCAAGGAGCAAATTGGCGAAAATCGGGCCGGGCTCGAAGCGAAATGACTTGTGCCCTTGCTCATCTTCGCTGATCAGCGTGGTGCCGATAATATCGGCAGGCATCAAGTCGGGAGTGAACTGGATGCGCGAGAAGCGACACTCGATCACATCAGCCAGGGTACGAACGAGGGTCGTTTTGGCGAGACCGGGGACGCCCTCAAGCAGCGCGTTGCCGCCAGCGAGCAGGGTGACGACCACTTGGCGGATCAGGTCGCGCTGGCCGACAATCACCGTACCCACCTCAGCCTCGATCAGATGCGTGCGGCGGCGGAACTCGTCGGGGCTAAGCTGAGCGGGGCCGGGTGTTTGGGCTGCAGTCATAGCAAAAGTCCTTAGACAAGGTTCGCGGATACGTTACGGTGTTGACACGCACATGGCGTTGGCCTAGGTTCGGACTGCAACCTGAAACCTGGCCCCTGAACCCTTAGCTTATTGGCCGCTGTTCGGCTCCAGTTGGCTAAAGTAATTACGGACGAAATCCTTCAGGTGGGGCGGAATATAGCCACGGTCGAGCGCCTCACTCGCGGCTTGAGCATACTCAGGGTACATCTGCTCATACGGCACTACCGAAGCGGTATTTGCGCCCGCGCCGCTATTCTGCCCCTGCTGCGTTTGGCTGTTGCCGCCTTGACCCTGTTGGCCCTGGACAAAGTCGGGGTTGCCCGTTTGGCCCGAGGGGTGGTACGGCTGGTAGACCATGCCCTCACTGCCGGTGCCACTGCCGCTGCCCGGCTGATTGGCGGGCCGGTTCGGGTTCACCGTACCATTGCTCGCACTCTGTCCCTGGCCCAAGTTCGGGGCGTTCGTGCCACCACCGCCACCAGTCTGCTGGCCCGGTTGGCCCGCTTGACCCGCTTGGCCTTGCTGGCCTTGCTGACCTTGCTGACCTTGTTGGCCTTGTTGGCCTTGTTGGCCTTGTTGGCCCTGTTGACCTTGCTGACCTTGTTGGCCTTGTTGGCCCTGTTGGCCTTGCTGACCTTGCTGACCCTGTTGGCCTTGCTGGCCTTGCTGGCCTTGCTGGCCTTGCTGGCCTTGCTGGCCCTGGGCACTCGCCTGGGCAATCTGTTCACGGGCGCTCTGGACTTGCGCGAGGGAACCTTGGGTGCTTTGCTGGTTGGCGAGGCCACTTTGCGCCTGTCGCACCCCGTTGGCGGCCTGTTGAAGTTGCTGGGCTGCCGCTTGGGGATCACCCTGTTGCAGCGCGTTGGCCGCATTCTGGAGACTCTGCGCCGTTTGCGGGTCGCTGCTCGCCAGTTGGTTCGCCTGTTGCGCCAATTGGGTGGCGAGTTGCTGGCGCTGCTCGGCGCTCATCTGCTCAAGCTGACGGGCCAGCGCTTCAAGTTGCTGGGCCGCTTGGTCGAGGCTGGGCCGCTGGCTCGGCTGCTGTCCCGCTTGAGCCTCCAAGCTGCGCGCCAACTGTTCGAGCGCGGCGCGGCGAGCGTCGGCGCTTGGGTCGAGGTGTTGCTGTAGGCGGGCCTCGGCGGCTGAAAGGTCGGCCAACGCCTCTTGGCGGTCGCCCGGATTGCGCCGCAATTCCTCCTGGAGCGCCTGGAGTTCACTGAGCAATTGCTCACGATCCGCCTGCGTCAGCTCAGTATTGGTACTAACTTGGCGCTGGAGTTCGGTGAGTTGCTGCTCAGCCTGGGTTAAAGCGGCCTGGACAGCCTGGCGTTCAGCGAGCACCTGATCTTGGGGATTGGGCAGAACGAAGAGCAACAGGCCAGCGAACACCAAGGGTGCAAGCGACCACACGAGCGGGCGGCGGGCGATGTGCAGCGGCAACTGGCCGACCTTGAGGGTTGCGGCGACCCGACCGGCGTCCTCTTGCTGGCATTCGCTGAGTGGATCGTGGGCTGCTTGGTCGCGCAACTCAAGGGCCGTGGCGAGGCGCTCGCGCAAATCAAGGATGCGATCAACGCGTTGGGCAACGCGGCGTGGCGGCAGCGGTCGAAAAAGGGCGTAGCCGGCCACAAGAAGCGCCCAGAGGAGTAAGGGCAGCACAGCCCAAAGGCGCAGGTTCGCGACGGGGTAGAGGCGTCCA
>CAIRDL010000764.1 GCA_903877345.1 uncultured Oscillochloris sp.
GCCCCAGGGATGCTGGTTGACGACCTCCAGATCCCTGAACTTGGCTATAGCGACGATGTGGAGTCGGGTGACGGGGGTTGGCAGGCCGAGGGGTTTGCGCGCCTTGATGGGCATTTGCCCCAACGTTGGGAGGTACGGCTGGTGCGTACCGTTGCCGATGGCAGCATCAGCGTCGAGCCGCTAACGGTGGACGCCAAGGGCACCGCTACTGCAACCTTAGCCGCCAATGAGCGTGGCGTGCTCGTGGTACTTGGCGCGACGCCTTCCACCAGCGAGCGCGCGACCTACACGGTTTCGGTGCAATAGCATCACAAAAACGCGCAGCGTCCAAGGCGCAAGTGCCTGGGTCTTACAGATTCTTGGACAAGGTTCACAGGCAATAGAGCAAAAGTAACGCTGTGAGCCTTGTCACGCTGGGCGCAGCGAAGCGTCCCGGCGGGCGCTATGGACGCCGAGATCCCTCGCTTCGCTCAGGGTGACAGCGTTCCTTTTGCAGTATTGCGTTCGCAGGTACTTGACAGTTTGGGCAAATTACGCATCATCGAAATGATGGATCTCGATCTGAAGCTTGACGGGTTGGTCGGCGGCATGTTCGCCAAGGATGATCCTAGTGAGGAGCGCAGGATAGGGGGCACGAGGCATGTAGAAGAGGTGAGCACGACAACCAGTATCACGGGAGCCGAACCCAGGTACCGGGACGGTCAGGGCGGGATGGGCAAGCAACCGTTGGCACCAGCAACACTCCAGACGCTCAGGGCCGCTCACCGTCCAAATCTCGCGCAGGCGAGTGGCAGCCCGCAGATAGTCAACATGCCAATGGGGGCGGAGCTTCTGACGTGTGTGGTAAGCGAGGCGTGCGGCAAGACCACCCGCGCCAAAGGCACTACCGACGTAAAAGTAGAAGCCCGCCGCAAACGCGAACTGCCCCAGGCGACCCACTTGAAGTCCAGCGAGCGGCTGTTCAAGCTGGAGAATCAGGATGTAGCTGCCCTTCACCTTGGCTCCGAGGGATAAAAGTCAGTCTGGTACCCACCGTACCAACCGCTCATCGCACTCAAAGGGTACGCCCAATGGCGGGTTTAGTCAATGAGCGATGGCGCGGCATAGAGCCGCATCAAACATCTAGCGGCGGCAGCCTCCGACTATCCTAGTAGCACACTTGTGGATGGGCTGCACACGAGAGGATCTTCATGGTTACGCTAAGGATCAAATTGCCGCTTACCGTCTATGAGCGGCTACGCCAGATTGCCGGTACACGTGGCGCTAGTGTCGAGACCCTAGCCCGGATCTGGCTTCAAGAAAAGAGCGAAGCCGAGGTTGTTCCAACGACGATGCGCCAGCGGATGAACGCGGCCCTGCGTGCCCCCAGCTTGTTAGCCGAGTTGAGCCATGCGGAGCAACGTTCAGATGCTAAGGCCCAGCACGAAGCCGAACCCGGGTTAGAGATGCTACGCAAGCGGATGCACGATGTTCTTAGTACCACCAGTCTCCAGGCCGAATTGACTCATTTGGAGCAGCGTTTAGCTACCGAGAAAACACTGACCCTCGCTGAGGCCAAGGCGATCTTAGAACTTCTTAGTGGGCAGTTCCTCAGTGAGATCTTTCCAGAGTCGGGTGAGCCGAAGGGGCAGTAGCCATACGGCGTGGCCAAAGACGCAGCAACCCCCCCTCGTTCGGAGCCGAAGAGGGGGGGTTGGTGTAACCGCAGCCTAATTGTGGAACAGGTTGTCGTAGACGATTTCAAGCGTCTCGACCTGAAGGGCTGGGCTGGCCCCAACTCCACGGGCACCTTGGTAGAAGCAGGGCCAGCCGCCACGGAAGTGGTACGACGCCCTGACATGGCCCCACTCATCGAGTTCGACGATGGCCCCGTCGTGGCGCTCAGCATGGCCCTCGGCGGCGCTGCGCTGCCAAGCGTAAAGGGCATCATCAAAGGCAATCCCTTGCGCCAACACGAGGTGGGCCGGGTGATCGTGATCGGGATCGGCGACATCGAGCAGATCCACCTCATCATCCCCAATGAAGAACTCAATTGGACGGAGTGCGCTGTCCAAGCCCCCGCAGAAGCCGAACGCCCCACGGGTTAC
>CAIRDL010000765.1 GCA_903877345.1 uncultured Oscillochloris sp.
CTGCACGCCCTCTGGGAGCAACCGGAGGGCGTTCGCATTGCCCGCCACGGTGGAGGCAGCCGTCCGCCCCCCACGCGAACCTGCCCTGTCCTTAGAGCCTGCACGCCCTCTGGGAGCAACCGGAGGGCGTTCGCATTGCCGTCACGGAGCCGCCGCCCCGCCGCCGACCAACGCCCACGCCTCCGTGATGGTGCTGACTACCAACATCGTGGGGTGTTGGCTCCTAACATCGTGGGGTGTTGGCTCCTAACATCGTGGGGTGTTGGCTCCTAGCATCCAATTGGGTGCAACCCGTCCTAAAGGCCAGGATGAACCCCTTGGGATGCTGGAGACTAACATCCAAGGATGCTGGAAGCCAACATCCAAGCGGTGAGACCAACACCCGACGATGTTGTTGTGGGGATGTGGGGAAGGAAGGATGTATGTAAGGAGGGAGGGAGGGATTCTCGCGCGCACGCCAAAAAAAATTCGCTCTTTCCGGATTCCGATCAGCCACATCGCACATCCGCGACGATTCGGCAAAGATCGGGCATGCCGCTCCACCCCCCAGTTCCGCCGGCCCCCCCTCAACACAAACATGCGCTAGGCATGCATGTCCTACCGCACCGCACACCGCACATCCGCGACGATTCGGCAAAATCGGGCATGCCGCTCCACCCCCCCAGTTCCGCCGCCCCCCCTTCAACACAAACATGCGCTAGGCATGGATGGACGACGCAGAGACACCGACGCCCCCGGTTGTGCTGCCGGGGCGTCGGCCGTTGCCAATCGGTCTCAACCTGCGGTGGGCAGCACCGGCCAGACCGCGTACAGGCCATCTTGCACCGTGAACCTGGCAGCACCTCCGTCTCCATGTGATCCGGACGCCAATGCCCAAATGTTTGTTATCGTGTATCCATTGGTTCATCTTGTTCGCTATGGCCTGTTGTCGCGAATCCGTACCATCCCCCTAGGCGGCGTGACCGGCACGACCGGGGCCGCTGGCGGCGGCGTGACCGGCGTGGGCACGTTGCTGAACAGCGGCAGGTCGTCGCCCGCAGGGAACATCGGCGTCACGGGTTGGGGTGGCTTTCGTCTCAATGTGGTAGCTCCGAATTCGGACGCATCACCTCAAGGGTGATAACGACGGTTAGGGAGAGACTCGCCGCTCGACCGTAAATGCCAAACCGCCCGGCAGCGGTGCCGAGCGGTTGAGGCGGTGATCAGCGATTGGTTACGGGGTATGGGGCAGAATAGTTTGCCTACGCTCCACGAGCGGCGTGTGTGCGACCATTTCGCCCCGACGCAGGGCGTAGGCGAGCGCTCGCCGAGCGGCGGCGCGGCGGAGGTCGGTTGTCCAGATATTCGGGCCGGTCTCCAACCAGAGCGTCCATTCTTCCCGCTGGGCGGGGGTGCAAGTGTTGGTCTCGGTGCCCATGATAACCACCCGGATGGCCGCGATCGCGCCCAAGGCGGCTACTGCCTTCAGCTCGGTTTCGTCGGTCATGGGCTGATGAATCGCGGTTGTTACGAGGTCAGCGAGCCACGCCAACGCCGCCCGCGTCGCGCTCAGGGACACCGGCTCCTCGGTTGTTGGAGTCCGGGCACCCGTTTCCGCATCGTAATCGTAGCCCACGCAGGGCAGGCGCACGATGGTGCGGAGCGCGGTTCGGAGGCCCGCTCCTGCGGGGTGAGCGGCGAGCAGGTCGTCAAGTTCGCCGAGGACATCGTAGGCGTCGTCACTGGCGAAGGCGTCAAAATCCCAGATGTCCATCAGTTCCTTTCCGCGACGGACACGGCCCGTCGCGTAGCTACAGCGCCGAAGGAACCACGGTGTCCCTTCGGCAGCAGGCTTTAGGCTTTTTACCGTCCGATGAGGTCGGGTGAGATCCAGCGTGCCCCAGGGTCTGTCCGCCGGACGTGCGCCACGGCCCTGCCTTGGCGCAACGACTGGGCAAGCGCCCGCCGGGCGGCGATGCGGCTGGGGTCGGTCGTCCAGATGTCCGGGCCGGTTTCCAGCCACAGCGTCCATTCCTCCATCTGGGCTGGCGCAAGGAGCAGCGGCGGGCCGACCACGGCCTGGAGGGCAGCGACGACCCCCAGCGCGGCCACCGCCGTCAACTCGGCGGTCGCGTCAGTGCGCTGCGTTAGGTGGCGCAGCGCGCCGGTGATGGTGACATATAGCCACTGCAACGTCATCTGCACCGCCTGTGCATCCAGGGGTTCATCACTGGGTTCATGCATGGCACCCGTTCCGGGGTCGCCGATAACGGGTAGTCGATCCATGTACAGGGCAACCCGGAGGTCATTACCTGCGGGGTGCGCGGCGAGCAGGGCATCCAAGTTACCAAGGACTGCGTAGGCGATGGCACTGGCAAAGGCGTCGTGACTCCAAAGCTCCATAGGTGCTTTCTATTTTGCCCGCTGCCCAGGGGCGGCAGCGGGCGCAACCGACGTTCGTGGTTAGGAGCGGTAGCGGATGGTGCGCGTGCGGGCTGCCGCAGCGGCTTCATCGTAGCGCAGGGTGAGTTCCTTTTGCACCTGGCGCTCCAGCGTGCTGAAGGCGGTGAGCCCCTGCGCGGCCACCGCGTAGGCGTGGCTCCGGGCCTGCTCCATCAGGACGCGCTGGCTCGTGGCGTGGTTCTCCTCCCTGCCAAGCTCCGCCAGAGCGTAGATGAGCGGCGTGTCGGTTATCCATCGCTCGCGCACGAGCTTCAGGCGTTGCGCCAACGATGTCTAAGATGGAATCTTCGAGTGCGGTGCGCGCCAGAGTCAAATAGGACTAGGACTTACGCAGTTGAAAGTCAGTAACCGCTTTGCAAAGCCTTAAATCGCGATTCTGTCCGCTGAGCGCACATGGCTTCCAGATGCGGTAAATCGTCTCAACTGCGTAACTCCTACAAGTAACGTGATAGAGATGCGGTACATCCAAGCGGCAAGGTATGCTTTCAGGAGGTGATGCGGCAAGGTTATGCTTTCAGGAGGCGCCCAAGCGGGCTTGGGGAGTGCTCTTTTGACACGGCACCGTGTGGACTATCCGTGAAAGCAGCCCTCAACCTGCCACGAAAGCGGCAAGGTTATGCTTTCAGGAGCGGCGTACAAAGGGGAGACGAGGCAGTTTGACACGGCAGCGGGTGAGACATTGGCCTCAGCAACCCTCAGACCCGTCTGAGGGCGACAAGGGGATGCGGTGAGTCACAGTGAAGTGAAGAAACGCCCCTATGTTCGACATGGCCCGTTTGTCGCGAATCCTGACCATACCCCTCGGTGCGCCGCCGTATCGACGCGACGACCACCGAAAGTTATTATAGCGAGCCTATTGGGGTTGTTGCGTGGAGTCGGGGCTTTA
>CAIRDL010000766.1 GCA_903877345.1 uncultured Oscillochloris sp.
CAGAGGGTCGCTTGGGTTACGGGAGAGGCCAAGCGGGCCGTCCGCTCCTGCACCGCAGCGCCGCCCGGCAGAGGAACGGCGCGGTGCGGGTGTCTTCGACCAAAAAAAAGTCACAGGCAAGCCTAGTACACCGTCCGAGTAATTCTGATGGGTTGTCCGAAGGCCGGAGAGGCGGCTCGTGAGCCGCCTCTACCCATCAAATTCACTCGGATGATGTATGTACTAGCGTTTAAGCTACCCGGCGAAGCAGCTCGATGAGCCAAGCCACTGGTTTCGGTTGAAGCTGCGTGATGGTACGATAGTCATGGGCCTAAGACAAGAGTTCAGGGTTCAGGTCAAGCGCATCAGGAAGCCGTGCCTAAGGAGTACACAGATGTCGTCTGCCAGCGAACTAGATCCCGACGCCCTAAGCGCGGCACTGCTTCAGCGCTTAGCGCCACAGCTTACTGACGTGCGGCGTGCCCAGGTGCCTGCGCTTACGGCGTTGCTCGTGGCGCTGTTTAGCGAACAGGTGCCCGTGCCTGAGGCGCAGCCCTCAGCTTTGTCCGCGCTCAGCAACGCGCTGGCTGGTGCCGAAATTACGGTAAGCAGAGCCTCGATTAGCTTTGGGAGTGATGCTGATTTAGCGCTGTTGGACGATCAGCGCCACGGGTTGCTACACGCCGACGGGCGACTCTTCCGCAGTGCCCTCGCGGCATGGGCGCGGGCGCAGTGATGGGCCAATTCCTCCGCGAAACCTGGGAACTGTGGTACTGGGCATGCTTCCGCCCTTCGCTGCTGCAACAGCGGATGAATGCGTGGGCACCGCAAGAAGAGGACGATGGGAAGCGGGCTGATACAGCACACAATGACATGTTGGCCTTTGTTGTACACCCACGTTTCCTGGCCCAATTTGCCCTGCTTGTGCTGTTGCTCTGCACCCCGCTGATGGCCTTAGTTGCGACAACGGGTGAAGCGCAGGACTGGTTCTTCGTGCTGAGTGCTTTGTTTACGGCCTATGGCGTAAGCGTGTTTTTCCTGCCAAGCGGGTTGTCTGTACCGCTGCTCTTTGCCTTGGTCTATCGGTTTCAAGTGACCACGCTGCGCCAAGCCTTGACACAGATCGTTGAACTCCTCCCGCCGCTTCCACAATTGGCCCTTGGGCTTGGGAGCTATACGGCCGGACTGGTGTTCACCTCGCTGGCTGGAGCCTGGCTCTGGCGGCGCAAGCAGGTTATCTTTGGGCGTAGCGTCCTAGTCGTGGGCACAGCCCTCAGTGTGGCCGTCGGCGGCGGGTTGGCAATCCAGAACTGGCAGATCCCCCTATTCTCCGGTGGGGTTCTTGCCATGCTGATATTCTCATCGGTACATAACGAGGACGATCCTGATCAAGCGTTCGGCGTAGCGGGCGGCGTGGCGTTCGTCGTGGCGTTGGGCGTGGCGTTGGGCGTGGCGGGCGGCGTGGCAGGCGGCGTAACGGACGGCGTAGCGTTCGGCGTGGCGTTGGGCGTAGCGGGCGGTGTGGCGTTGGGCGTGGCGTTCGGCATGGCGGGCGACGTGACGTTGGGCGTGGCGTTCGTCGTGGCGGGCATCGTAGCGTTGGGCGTGGCGTTCGTCGTGGCAGGCGGTGTGGCGGGCGGCGTGGCGGGCGTCTCCCTGCTCCCATTGTGGCCGCTGCTGCTGGCGGCGTGGCTTATGGGGTTTGCCAGCGCCCCGTTGCGCGGGCGCTGGTCTGGATGGGTGATTGCGGGGGTCTTTGTTGCCCTGACCTTTGAGCGACAGGGTTGGTGGGCGCTGGTCGTTGGGGTAGCAGCGCTAGGTGGTTTCTATCGGCTGCTGCCACACTACCCGCTCCTGGCCCTGCTCAGTTTTACCGGGAGGATCCAATTACGCCGTCTGCCACCTTTCGGCGACGAGGTATTGTGGTTCCCGCTGCCAGAGCATAGCCGTATCCTGGCCGCAGCCTTTCGCGAGGATGCCGCCATTGCGTTGCTCACACTCCAACAAATGCGTGCGTCGCCCTACCTCGGCTACCGGCGCACCGTGCGGCGGGCGCTGCCACAAATCGTCGCCGATCAACTGACGCGGGTGCAGGCGCTTAAGCAAATTGCCGCAACCGTGCAGGCTGATCACCCCTTGTTGCCGCAACTCATACCGGACTTTTACCAGCGCGATGAGACTGAACAACGAATGATGCCTACGATGCCGAAGCACCCAGATGAACTCACCATCGTGCTACCCCGGTTGCTGTCCATTGCTGAAGCTGCTGGCCGTGCCCTTGAGGCAGCCAACCCGGCCTTGGTCGAGCGTGGTCTGGAGCGCTGCGTCACGAACCTGGGGACGTTGCAAGGCCAGTTGCTCGGCTTGGGGCTGAAGAGCGAAGCGATCACTCGTTGGCAGCCGGTCTTTGTCGCTTGGGAACGTGTGCTACAGCAGGAAAGCGCCCATCAGCATACCCTTTCGCAAGGCGAAGTGCTCAACCCCTGCTAAACGGGCAAACCTGCTGCGGCCCGAGCGCAAAGCCCTTTTCAAGCGATTGGAGCGCTACCACCGCAACAGGTCACGGATTGCCAGAAAGCTGAACTAGCTGATAGTGAAACTCTCGCTTGCCGGAACGAAGGTCACGCCCGGTGGTACCTCGCCCGTTTTGGCATAGTCAAATAGCACCGTGACAGCGAGACTCTCTTTCACCACGACGGCGTCGGGCAAATAGAGCTTGGCCCAAGGCAGCGCCGCGTCGGGGTTGTCCAGTTTGAAGCGCGCTGGCTTCGTGCGGAACGCCAAGGTGCCGGAGCGTAGCTTGAGGCTGCGCTTGCCTTTGGGCAGGTGTTGGCTGGCCCACTGTTGGAGTTCGGGCATAAAGCGCATCTCCAAGCGTTGCACTTCGCGCCGCGCCTCATCAATCCAAGTGGCAGCCGCCTGTTCGCGCTGCGCGAGTACCGCGCGGGCCGCGTTGATTTTGCTCACAGCCCAGGCGGCAGTCGCCTCATCGCTGATCGTGAAGGGTGTGGGAGACGCAGCTTCCGGTGCGGCATCCTCCGACGCTGCCGCCGCGTCCTGCCCGTCCTCAAATGCACGCCAAATGTTGTCGTCGTCGGTTTCGTTCAACGTCGTTGCCTTTCTCGTTGCAGTAAACCGTGCCCAGGGGTCAGGTGTCAGCCCGCACGACGCATGACACACACGGTAGAGACGCAAGATTTTGCGTCTCTACGGCTGCGCGACCAAGGTCGGCGCATAAACGCCTTGGCGTGCTGGGGGGAGCAGGGCAGCGATGCGGAGCATCATCTCGTTGGTGAGTTCATCCATCATAGCGGGCGGGATTTTCCCGTTGGGCGTGATGGGGATGGTGTAAGGGGTGCCAATCGTTACCACGACTGGGCGGCGGAGCAACGTGCCTTTAGGGCCGTGCTCGGTGCCGGTGATGGCGACTGGCACCACCGGCACGCCCGCGAGCATCGCCATTCGCACCACGCCGCCGCGCCCAGTTTGGAGCACCCCACTGGGGCTGCGGGTGCCTTCAGGGAAAATGAGGAGCACGGCACCCTCGCGGAGCGCCGCAATCACGGTATGCATCGCGGCCACGTCGCGCTTGCCACGCCGAATCGGAATGACCTTCATCTGGCGAAGCCACCAGTTGGCGACGGGGTGTGTGAACAGTTCGGCCTTGCCCATCCACGAAAGCCGGTAGCTGAAGGGCAGCAAGGTGGCGATGATGGGGATGTCCAGCCAATTAACATGGTTCATCGCGATGATCATACCGCCATGCTGCCGTGGGGGCAGTTGCTCGCGGCCCACCAGTCGCCAGCGGAACCAGCCAATCAGACGCATGAAGTGCAAGCCGATGTAGAGCAGCAAATACATGAAGGCACCAAACATAGAGTCCTCCGGGGAGCGATTAGGTCGTGCTGACCCGACACCTACGACGATTTTAAGGGGCAATGGCAGCGCAAGGTCGCCGCAGCCCGTGGCACCAGTAGCAACTTTTCCCGCTTTGTGCTATGATTTTCCGCGTAGCAATGATATGGAGGCGATTGATGACTTTTATCACTTGGTTACTGCTGGCAGCGGCGGGCGTCGGGGCTGGGGCGTTGTGGTACAGTTGGAAACGACGTCGGCCAACCGACAAACCCTAGACAGTGCGTGTGGCCCGTGTCCACCGAAGCCCGCCGTGTGTAAGCAATACACGGCGGGCTTGTTGTTATCTAGACGCCCTTGCGACGGGTGCGGTTAGGCGCGCATTGCCAGTCCTAGCCCAAAGAAAACGATGATCGTGACGCTAACGATCAGCAAAGCGGCGATGCGCGACCACCGCAGGGCAACGGGGGGCGGCGCGGGCGCATCCGCCAGCGCATGGTTGATCAGCATCACACTGATGATGGCGAAGGCGATCAGAGCGAGAAACGGGATTTTGATAAAGGCTAGAGGGCCGGTGAGGTAGGGCGAGAGATAGTCGAAGCTGCACGGTACGCCGCCCCGGCACGGCGTTAGCGGAATGACTTGGAGGATGTCGAGGTAATGGTAGAGCGAGTAGCCCATCCCCACGAGGGCCAGCGGCAACCCGTACAGATGAACCCCACGGTCGTTGCGCAGGATGCCGACGAACAGGATCACGACGAGGGGGTACATGAGAATCCGCTGGAGCCAGCAGAGTTCACAGGGTAGCCAACCGAGGACTTCACTGAAGAAGAGGCTGCCGCAGGTGGCAATGCTCGCCGCCAAGAGGGCCACATGGCGCGTCGTCATCGTCACAAATGCGAGGACACCGCCGGTCGGTGCTTCGCCCTCCGTTGGCTGCCCGGAGGCTTCATTCACCGCCCGCACCATGCGCAACTCCTTCTGTGGCTTGTTGACGCCCTTCCGCCCGTGCGGTCGCCGCATCGGGGCCATTCTACCATGCCCAAGGCGAGGCACCGTTGCCGCTTTTCCCATGCAGACTGGAGCTTTGCCACACCAAGACGCGGTACCTTTGCCCAAACGGAAACGTACCGCTGTCTAGGTGGAAAGTGGCCTAGCCCGCGCCATTAGTCAGTGCTGACTATTTCGCAAAAATCGGCTATAATGGGTAGTGGGATCTGTAGAGAAGGAGCAACTATGGTCGCGAGTAGCTTTGACACCGCCCTTGACCCGCAAACACGGCGCCGCATTCTGACGGCGCTCTTTGTTGGGGTCTTTATGGCCGCCCTTGATGTGGCGGTGATCGCCCCCGCCGTGCCAGCCTTGCGCGATGCTTTCGGCATTGATAATAGCCAAGTCGGCATGGTGACGATTATCTTCAGTCTATTCACGCTGAGCAGTACGACGCTGATGGCGGCGCTGAGCGACCGCTACGGGCACCGTCCCGTTTTCATGCTCTGCGTGACGGGTTTCGCGCTTGGTTCACTGGTGATCGCTGCGGCCCCTTCGTTCGCGGTGGTGCTGTTGGGGCGGGCCATTCAGGGCTTTAGCGCAGGCGGGGTGAACCCCATCGCCAGTGCGGTGGTCGGCGATGTCTTCCCGCCCGCCGAGCGCGGCAAGGCGTTGGGCCTGATGGGCGCGACCTTCGGGATGGCCTTCATCCTGGGGCCGTTGGTCGCTTCGCTCATCCTCGTCGTGCTCTCGTGGCACTGGATCTTCCTGCTCAACCTGCCGGTGGCCGTCTTGGTGCTCTGGTTGGCCAACCGCAACCTTCCGCGTACCAATGCCTCAGGCCCGCCGGTGCCACTCGATTGGACGGGCATTCTTTTAGTGGGGGTGATGCTCGCTGCGCTGGTGCTGGGCATCAACCGTGTGCTGGACAAAGCCCTTGGCCTCATGCTCTGGCCGTACCTGCTCGCTTTCGCGGCCCTATGCGTGCCCCTCTTGATCCGCGTCGAGGGGCGTGTGACACGGCCCGTCGTCCCCCTGAACCTTTTTACCACCCGCCAGTTGGCCCTGACCTACATTCTCTGCGTGGGCGCGGGTTTTGGCATGGGCAGCGTGGTCTTCATTTCTTCAGTGGCCGTCCACGGGCTGGCGGTTGATCCGAAACAGGCGGGGCTGCTGCTCCTCCCGTTGGTCGTCGTCTCGGCTGTCGGCTCGATGGGCTTTGGTCGCCTGTTGAACAGCCTTGGCTCGCGTCGCGTGTTGCTCATCGGTTTCGGCACCCTCGCGGTTGGCTCAGTTATGCTGACCTTCACCGGGCCGAGTCTCGGCCTATGGATTTTTATGCCCGCCAGCATGCTCATCGGCCTTGGTGTGGGCATTGTGGTTGGCGGTACGCTGCGTACGATTGTGCTTAACGAAGTTAGCCCGGAGCAACGAGCGACTGCCCAAGGTTTGATCAACGTGGCGACGAGTGTTGGCAGCTTGTTGGTGGTAGCCGCCCTCAGTGCGCTCGCTGATGCAGAAGGTGGGGGCATGCGCGGCCTTTCCGTTGCCTACTTGACCGCCGCCGTGCTGATGGTCGTGATGTTCTTGTTGAGCTTGGGCCTCAAGGCGCACGGCGAAGAGGTGGGCGTGCCACTGACGACGGGCGAGGCATCACGGGCCTGATGGGGTTTGGAGTAAGCGGGCGCTGACCGCTGTTGGAAGCGGTCAGCGGTTGCAAACAGTACGAGCGCAAAGGGGCACCCAAGGTGCCCCGACTTAGTGCCCTTGGAGTAGCGCTGTCTCTTCCTGACACCAGCGCTCTGCGGCCTCGCGGGTCGTAAACACGTGGGGGGCGCGGACAACCGTGCCAACAGACGAGGTGAGTTGGGCGAGGTATTCCAACGAGGCGGGCCAGCGCTCAATCTGGGCCAACCAGCCGTTGAGCTTGCGCCGCCAACAACGCTGGCGCGGGTCGTAGTTCCATTCCATGCGGCATACCTCACATTGATGCGCGTCGCCGCACAGGTTTAGCGCACGCTGGCGAGCAGGTATGCGATCACATCGGCAGCCGTGTAGTGGGTATGGCCTGCCAGGAAGGTGTCAATCACCTGGAGGTCGTCGCCACTGGTGAGCAGAGGCGGCTCGTTCGGCCCATCGGCGCGCACTTGCCCCAAGGCAACGTTCGCCATCAGGGCATTGCAGAGGCATTCGCGGCCCACGGTCTCCGCAAGGGTGCCGCCTTTCGCGACATACGTGTCAAGCGGCTCACTGGCGCACCGAAACGCAATATGGCCGTCGGGCCTGCGGTAGGCCGTCCGCAGGTAGCCCAAGTCGCACACCCGCGAGCGCTTCGCTGCCGCGCCCTCGCCACTCCACTCGACCACCTTGAAGGGGTAGCCCGTCGGCGAAGCGCGGGGATCGGTGCGTACCCGCACCTTGCCCGCCACAGCCTCGGCCAGAACCGCCCGCTTCAGTGGCTCGGCGAGCCCCGATTCGTCGCAGTAGGCAAAGAGGGTGCCGACCTGAATGCCAACCGCCCCGGCGTCAAGGGCTTGGCGCAGCCCATCAGGCGAACCAACGCCGCCCGCCAGCCAGAAGGGCAGTTCGAGTTGGCGGATCTTCACCAAATCCACCGCATCGCGCGGGCCATACAGTGGCTCCCCGTGGGCATTGAGTTGCATTTCGCCGCGTGGTGGGGCATTATGCCCGCCTGCCGTCGGCCCCTCAATAATAAAGCCGTCCACCCGCCCACTGGCCTTGCGGGCCAGCATCGTCGCCAATGAATTACTGGCGACAATCGGCAAAAACTGTGGGCGGCGGAGCGGGGGCGGGGGTGTAGGCCAATGGACGGCTGGCTCAAGGCTGAGGTGTGCGCTTTCGTTGGCAGGCAGCCCCTCAATATCAAAGGTCAACGTCGCGGGTTGGTGCTCGGCCAAGGCATCGAGCGCGGCAGGCACATCGCGGGGAATGCCCGCGCCCATCAAAATCGCATCAACCCCGGCCAACATCGCCCCGTAGAGCAGCGCCAGGTTGGGGTGCTGCACTTTGGTGAGCAGGTTCATGCCTACTGGCCCGTTATGCCCCGCCTTTGCCAGATAAACCTCGACAAAAGCCGCGAGCATCAGCAACTCTTCCCCGGCGCGTGTTCCGCCGTGACGGTACAAAGGAAGCAGCTTGTACGGCGTGCCGGGCGGGCGGCCTTCAGGCAGGAAGTAGCGTTTGAGCGTCGCCTCAGCAACCTGGGGCAGGGGGAAGTGGGCGATGGCCCGCTGCATGTGCCCGCCAGGATCGCCGTCTTGGAGCCGTCGCACGAGAACAGTGTCAATGCCCGTGCCCGAAATGACTCCAAGCTGGCCGAGGCGTGACACCGTCTGGGCGAGGTGCCAGTCGGATATCGCGACGCCCATGCCTCCCTGAATAAGCATCGGGAGGGTTGCTGCTGACATACAGGTCTTCTTTCTAGTGCCGA
>CAIRDL010000767.1 GCA_903877345.1 uncultured Oscillochloris sp.
GCAGAAAACCGTCACGCCCTTCCCGGCAGGCAGCGATTGTCGGGGCATCTGCGGCGCGGGCATCGTGAATGCGGGGGCCGCCGTCGAGTCGGCTGCCAGCATGGTGCGCTCGATCAACCTCATCCCCACCAGTCTGAGTTTTAGCAACCAGCCGGTCAGTTCCGTCAGTCTTACCCAGACGCTGACGATCAGCAACCCAAGTGTGCTGGCGTTGACCGTCAGCGGTACCACGCTCACCGGCGATTTTACGCGGAACGGTGGCACCTGCAGCCTCAGTTATCCCTTCACCGTCGTCCCAGGTGGCAGTTGCACCCTTGATCTTGCGTTCGCCCCGTTGCGCCTCGGTCGGCGTGCCGGTAATCTGTCCGTCACCAGCAACGCGACCGCGACTCCCAAGTCAGTCCTGTTGAGCGGTACGAGCACCGTTCCCGCCCTCGGCTTTGGCCCCGCCAGTCCGAGTTTTCCCGACCAATTGGTTGGTCCCACCAGCCTCAGTCAGAGCCTCACCCTGACGAATCCCGGCACTGCGCCCCTTTTGCTCAACACCGTGACCGTTACGCCGAGCAGTGAGTACCAAGTTGTGAGTACGACGTGTGCCCAACCCTATCCCGCCACCCTCGCGCCCGGAGCCAGTTGCACCGTCAACCTCAGCTTTACCCCGCAGGCCAGTGGCGCACGCCCTGGTACGCTTACCGTCGGCAGTAACGTGCCGAGCAGCCCTTACAGCGCCCGCCTAAGCGGCAAGGGTCTTGCGCCCGCCGTCGCCTTCAACGCCGCCAACGTCAACTTCAGCGGCCAACCGTTCACCACAAGCGTGACCCGCACCGTTACCGTTACCAATGCGGGGAACGCGACGCTCACCATTAGTGGCACCAGTGTGAGTGGAACATCCTTCGCCCGTGCGGTGGGCGGCAGTTGTGCCACCAGTTTCCCGGCGACTCTTACCGCAGGGGCCAGTTGCACGGTTGTGCTTGACTTCACGCCCACCGCTGCTGCGACTTACACCGGCACCCTGACGCTCACGAGCAATGCGCCCGGCACCGCGACCCTGCCCTTGAGCGGCGTAGGCACCGTCGGCCCCACCGCCAGCCTCTTGCTGAATCCGGCCAGCCTCGCCTTTGGCAACCAGCCGTTGACCGCAGTAAGCGCAACGCAGACTGTCACCGTTAGCAACCAGGGTGGTGCCGCGATGAATGTCAGCGGGATCACGGTCGCCGGAGCCGGTTTTGCGCTGGCGAATAGCACCTGCGGGACGCTGCCCATAACGCTGACTGCCAGCGCGAGTTGTACCGTTGGGGTGAGCCTGACCACCACGCTAATCGGCACCTACAGTGGCACCTTGACCGTCACCAGTGATGCGCCCGGTGGTGCCCAGATCGTCCCGCTGACGGGCGTTGGTGTGGCAGCAACAAACGCCTACACCATCACCGCGCTGACGTTTGGGGGCGATGGCACCACGACCAGCATCAACTTCACCATCAGCCGCAGCGGGCAGACGGGGGCGGCGGCGAACATCGGCTACAGCCTCAGGGCCAAACGCACGACCGCGAACACCGACTTGCCACTCGCCTTCAGCACCGCCGTGTTCGCCGCAGGCACGACTACAATCACTGGGAGTGTCAGCCTCGCCCGGTTGGGCCTCTATGGAGGCACCGACGTTGCCTTGAGCCTTGACCCGTTGGTGGAGGGGGGCAGCCCGGCGGCACTACGCACGGCTGCCATTCCCCCGTACTGGTACAGCACCTACCTCCCGCTAAGTTGGCGCTAGACTCGACCGACTAGCCCTTGAAGCACCGACCGCCGACGCGCTGCCAACAGCGGTCGGCGGTCGTGGCGTTGGTGGGCCAACGGCGGAGCCGCAAAATCTTGCGGCTCTACAGCCGTGGGTCAACCGGCTCGCTCTCCAGGGCGAGGACGCCAAAGGCACATTCGTGGACACGCCGCAGCGGTTCACCCTGCACAAAGCGCGTCAGCCCCTCGACGCCCAAGGCAAACTCGCGCAGCGCCAAGTTGCGCTTTGCGCCCACTCCACGGGCACGCAGCCGCACCAAGTTCGCCGGGGCGGTGTACTCCGGCCCGTAGATGATCCGCAAATACTCGCGCCCACGACATTTCACCGCCGGTTGCAGCAAGCCCTTCGGCCCACGCATGATGAAGTCCAGCGGTTTGACCACCATGCCCTCGCCACCGCGACTCGTCAGTTCTTCCCACCAAACAACCCCCGCCGCGACACTAGCCTCATCGTCCAGATGAACCGTTTGCACCTGGGTCGCCAGAAGCACCGGCGCGGCGGGATCGTCGGCGGCAGCGAGGCGGGCGAGCTGCGCCATGTGCCAGTGGTGATCCCGGTCGGTATGCACGCCCCCCGCACTTGCCAACAGATGAAACGGGGCCAACCGCAGATCGGCCAGTGACGCGACGGGCCAACAGTAGCGCCCGTAAGCGGCAGTGTAAGCCGCCAACATCGCCATGCGTTCGCCGTGCCAAGCGCGGAGGTCGCCCACCTCAAGGCCACGGGCGGCAGCTTGGTCGAGGGCCACGCGAGCGGCTTCCAACCCCACGCGCCCTGCCGCGCCGACGGCGGCATATTGGCGGCGCAACAGCGTTTGCGCCTTCGCCGACCAAGGCAGCAGTTCACAATCTAGGCAGACCCAGTCGGTGTGCAGTTCTTCCCACAGCCCACTCGCGGCAAGCGCATTCTGCACACGGGCGACCAACGCCGCTTCCAGCGCCGCATCATCAAAGAAATGCCGCCCCGTGCGGGTGTAACAGAGGCCCACGCGCTCGCCGATGACCCCGAAGCGGCGGCGGGCCGCTACCTCATCGCGGCAAACCACCACCACGGCACGCGAACCCATGTGCTTCTCTTCGCACAGCACCGTGCGTACCCCGGCGGCGCGGTAGTAGGCGAACGCTTCGTCAGGATGCTCAAGCAGTTCAGGGTGCCGACTCGTCTCCGTCGGGGCCATCGTCGGCGGCAGGTAGATCAGCCACTTCGGATTGGCGGCAAAGCGGCTCATCACTTCCAACGCGGCGGCGGCGTTCTCAGCCCGGATCGTCACATTGCCCAACAAATGGGTCGCCACGATCCGCTTGCCCGTCACATCGGCGAGGTCGAGCAGGTCGTCGTGCTGCTGTTGGGCGCTCAAGGCGGGCGCTTCGATGGGGACGAGGAACGGACGCGCCGGTTCGGCATACACCTGGTGGGCGGGCACGCTCACCAAATCGCGCTCAGGGTAACGCAGAGCCGTGAGCCGTCCGCCAAAGACACAGCCCGTATCCAGGTTAATCGTCCCGTTCAGCCATTCAGGCGTCGGCACCGGCGTATGCCCATAGACGACCAGCGCCGGGCCGCGATATTCGGCAGCCCAGTTGTGGCGCACCGGCAAGCCAAACTCATCCGTCTCGCCCGTCGTCTCGCCATAGAGCGCAAAATCGCGCACGCGCCCCGAACCACGGCCTTGGAGTTCCTGCTTGAGTCCGGCGTGGGCGACAACGAGTTTGCCATCGTCGAGGACGTAATGGCTGATCAGCCCATCAAGGAACGTAGCGACCTCGCTGCGAAACGTCGCGGGTTCCGCCTCCAGTTGGGCCAGCGATGCTGCGAGACCGTGGGCCACCTGCACATTCCGCCCTTGCAGCTTGCGGAGCAGCTTCACGTCGTGGTTGCCCGGCACGCAGAGGGCGGTGCCTGCGGCGACCATCGCCATCGCCAACCGGAGCACGGCGGGCACGGCTGGCCCGCGATCCACCAGATCGCCGAGGAACACAACTTTGCGCCCGGCGGGGTGGGCGTAAACCCCATCGTCGGGACGCGGCGCGTAGCCAAGCTGCGCCAACAGCGCCAGTAATTCCGCATAACAGCCGTGAA
>CAIRDL010000768.1 GCA_903877345.1 uncultured Oscillochloris sp.
GCGATCTAAGATCGAGTCCCCGCGAACTAAGATCGAGTCCCCGCGAACTAAGATCGAGTCCCCTCGAACTGAGATCGAGTCCCCTCGAACTGAGATCGAGTCCGCTCTCAGCGCGTAAGGCATGGTTCAGAAGCGGCGGTTTCAGCTTGACCGTTCACTCTGGCAGACTACGCGACGAATTGGCAGTCGGGTGCTGCCTTCGACAAGCTCAGGCAGCGTTCTCGCCTGCAGCGTCCGCGTTGGCTGAGCTTGGCGAAGCCCGCAAGGCCCAAACTGTCAAGTATAGATCTTCAGAAGTTTGGCGTTACCATGCCGTTCACCGCGCTTCGTGCTGTCCATGTGGTTGGAAAACAATTGGAAAATGAGTACTCCATTCCAAAAAATCATTAGTAATACTATCGCCCTGCGGATTGTGGCGAGTAGCTTGCTATGCTCACTGGCACAGGTACGATTTGCTTCAGATTCTCCTTGTTTTTCGTGGATTAACCCCGTAACTTCTTAGCGCCTCCTGCGTTTGTTACACTAGATGTCGTTTACTTGACGCTCAAGCTAATCCATCGTAGGCTAGACCGGCTTCTGCGCGCAGCCGATGCTCGTCACCTGATTTCTACCAACCTAGCGCGCTCGCACAAGGAGTTCCTGATGCCGTTCACGTTCCTTCGCCGCCACACCACGTCGCTGTTGCTCGGTTTTGTCGCCCTCGGCTTCGCCTTCCTCCTCGTCGAGTTGCTCTTGATGGGGCACACGGAGGAAGCGCAACGGATTGCCCCCGCCGCGTCGGCGGTGGGCATGCTCCTTAGCTTGGGCGCGCTTATCCCGCAGCGCACGTTGCGCACCGGGATCGCCGGTCTGTTCGTGCTGCTCGCGCTCTCCGGCGTCTATGGCAGTATGCTGCATCGGGATGACCGGGGTGAGCGTGAGGAGGAGGCGCTGGCGGCACTTGAGACGGTTGAGGCTAAACTTGCCGTACCTGCCACCAATGAGGCGAGCGGTGCCAGTGAGGCGGCGGTGAATGCTGAGGCGAGTGTGCCCGCCGCCGAAGCCGAGGCCGAGGCCGTCGAAGTCGTCGGTGAGGCGATCAACAGCTTCGCTAACAACCCGCCCCTGCTTTCGCCCCTCGCCCTGAGCGGTCTCGCCGGGTTGGGCTTGCTGGTGCTGCTGACGAGTGCCAGTACTGTGCCGCTCCAAGTTACGACGCGCCAGACCCTCGGCACCCCAGCGACCGGCGACTAGATTTTAGATTGCAGCTTTGCCGCAACAGGACGCGGCACATTTGCCCAAACGGTCAAGTACCTGCGAACCTTGTCTGGCGATCTGACGCAAAGCCGCAAAGCCGCAAAGAGCACGGGGCAGGTTTCAATGGTAAGACAAGGTTCGTGGGTGCTTTACAGTTCTAGCCTATGCAAAGCATTCTGATGCGCTCGCCCTGAAACCTGGCCCCTGAACCCTTGTCTAAGCGACAACCCGCTACGGAAGTACGAGCAACAGCCCCGTGCTTCCGTAGCGGGTTTCTTTGACCGTCAGCCCATCTAGCCCCTGCGGGCGCTCCCCATAGATTTTGTCCCAAACCACCCAGGCCCGCCCACCACCTGCAAGCTGGCGCTGGAGCGCGGCAAGCTCAAACTCGTTGGCCGCAAATGGTCGCCCGCCCTCGTAATAGTAGCCCGCAAAACTCTCCGCCCCGTAGAGCGTCAGCGGTGGCCCGTCGTATTGCACGACAAAGGGGGCGCGCGCCCAAGGTGGGGCAAAAAAAACTGCGTCGCCTGGGTACGCCTGTACGGCGACCTGCGCCGCGATCTCGTGCCACCCGCCCATGCGGCGCGGGTTGGGTGCCATCGTCAACCAATAGGCCAACCCGCCTACCGCCAACAGTACCAACAGCGTCGGGCCAACCCGCCGCAACGCGGGTCGCTGCCAATGGGGTGTTAACACGGTTGCCGCGATCAGCAGCAGCAACCAGGGCTGCGCCAACAGCAGGTACCGTGGCACAAACTGCCCGTCGCCTTTGAGTACCAACAGCGTCGCCACCGTCGGCACCAACAAGCCCCCTGCCAGCCACAGGCGCTGCTCGCCACTTGCTTGCCACGCCCCCCAGACCACGCTTAGGGGCAGCAGCAGCAGCGCCAAGGCCAACAAGAGCATGCTCAATGTGCCGCCATCAGGAAAAGCCACCACGAGCGCCAACAGCCCCAGCCCGTACTGAAGCCCCACATTCTGGCTGGCTGGCAAAGCGGTCGCCGCTGCAGTCTCAATTTGGTAGCGCACGGCAGGCAGCCAGGGCAGCAGTAGTAGCAGGATGAGCGCCTGTGCGGCAACCCAACCCGCTAAGGCTAACCACGCCTGTTGCCCTCTATTGCGGCGGGCGGTCGTCAGCAGCAGCACCCCGGCGGCAAGCGCCAACCCCGCCAGGGTTAGCCCGCCAAAATAGTTGGTGTAGCAGAGCGCCGTCCCGCTGAGTGTCGCCACTGCCCACCAGCGTGGCCCCGGTCGCTGCACATAGGCGATGGCAGCGCAAGCCACGATCAGCCCAAGCAGCGTGCCTACCGCGTAGGCCCGCGCCTCTTCTGCATAATACAAAGCAAAAGGATTGACGGCGAGTAACAAAGCTCCGCCCAAGCCAACCTTCGGCGACCAGAGCCGTGCGCCGATGAGGGCGGTTAGGGGCACGCAGCCAGCAAAACTCAGCGTCGAGAGCAGGCGCAGGGTCGGTTCGTGTGAGTCGGCCCAGAGCCGCGCCCACAGGTGCGCGATGGCAAAGTAGAGCGGCGGGGTCTCTTCGTTGCGCAGGTTGATCAGCAAAAGTTCGGCCCAACTGCGCGCACGAACGGCAAGGACGGTGTAGGCTTCATCGGCCCAAAAGGGCGAGAGATTTGGTCGCAGCGCTACTGCGCCTAGCGCGACCAGCGTCAGGGCGAATACCGCCCATGACGCCATGCGTGCGCGGCCTCCCTCCTGCATCGCGCCTCCCGTGTATTGTGCGTAGCTTCCTCAACCGAGGCGTTGGTCGCCGCATGCTTAGCTGCTTAGCCAGCCAGCGACCGTCTGCGTCAGCAGATAGGCGTTCAGCCCGCCGATGGCCGCCGCGACCAGCCAGGCCAACCCGCTGAGCCAGCGCGGGTTGACGAAACGCCCCATTCTAGCGCGGTCGCTGGTGAACATGACGAGTGGCACCACGGCAAAGCTCAATTGGAGTGACAGGATAACCTGACTCAGCACCAACAGTTGGCCGGTGCCACGCTCACCGTAGAGCGCCGTGACGATCACCGCCGGGATGATGGCGATCAGGCGGGTGATCAGCCGCCGCAGCCACGCCGGCATCTGCAGATCCAAAAAGCCCTCCATCACGATCTGCCCCGCCAGCGTGCCGGTGAGGGTTGAGTTTTGCCCTGCGGCGAGCAGCGCCACCGCAAACGCCGTGCTGGCGAAGGTCGCGCCCAACACTGGGGTAAGGAGCTGATAGGCGTCACCAATGTCGGCCACATTGGCGTAGGCGGTACCGTGGAAACTTGCGGCAGCCAGGATGAGAATGGCCGCGTTGATGAAGAAAGCCAGCAACAGCGCGACCGTCGAATCAACTGTGGCGTAGCGAATCGCTGAAGCCTTCCCGCTCGCATCCCGCTCAAACGCCCGCGTCTGCACCAGACTTGAATGCAGGTAGAGGTTGTGCGGCATAACGGTCGCGCCCAACATGCCAATCGCCAGATAAAGCGCCGCCGGGTTGGTCACGATTTGCGGCGCGGGCACCAAACCGCCAAGAATGGCGCTGAAAGCGGGTTGGGCGGCCACAATCTCGTAGGCGAAGCAGAGGCCGATAATGCCGATCAGGCCCGCCACCAACGCCTCAAGGTGGCGGAAGCCCCGCTGTTGCAGCGCCAGCACCAGCAGTACATCGAGTGAGGTCAGCACCACACCCACGATAAGCGGGAGGCCGAAGAGCAAGTTCAGTGCAATGGCCGAGCCGATCACCTCGGCCAAGTCGCAAGCGGCAATCGCCACCTCGGCAAGCAGCCAAAGGGTCAGGGCGACCGGTGGCGCAAACTGTTCGCGGCACATCTGGGCCAAGTCGCGGCCGGTGGCAATCCCAAGCTTGAGCGCGAGATGCTGGAGGAGCATTGCCATAAAGTTGGCGATCAGGATGACGCTGAGCAGCAGGTAGCCAAATTGCGCCCCGCCTGCGAGGTCGGTCGCC
>CAIRDL010000769.1 GCA_903877345.1 uncultured Oscillochloris sp.
CTTTTGCAGCAGCGCTACCAGGGGCAGATTGACGCCCGCGCCGACCAGTACATCGGCCTCGCGGTCGAGGCGGCCTCGCGTATGCAAGCGCTGATCAACGACTTGCTGACTTTCTCGCGGGTGCAGCGGCGCGGCAAGTCGTTTGTGCCGGTCCTGGCAGAAGCGGCGCTCAACGACGCCTTGGCGAATCTCCAGATGGCGATCGCCGAAAATGCAGCGGAGATCACGCACACCGCGTTGCCCGCCGTGTTAGCTGATCCCAGTCAACTCACCCAACTCTTCCAGAATCTGCTTGGCAATGCGCTAAAGTTTCGGGGCGAGGAAGTGCCTCGCATTCACATCAGCGCTGAGCGGCGAGCTGACGCATGGTGCTTCGCGGTGCGCGATAATGGCATCGGGATCGGCCATGATTACTTTGAGCGCATCTTTGTCATCTTTCAACGCTTGCACCCCCGGCGGACCTATCCCGGCACGGGTATTGGCTTAGCCCTCTGCAAAAAGATTGTTGAGCGTCACGGTGGGCAGATCTGGGTTGAATCCCATCTGGGCCACGGAGCGACTTTCTTCTTTACATTGCCTGATCGGAGTCAACCGCATGACGACCCCTTCGTTCGCCAAGCATATTGAGATCTTGCTGGTCGAAGACAGTCCCGCCGACGTGATGATCACCCAGGATGCCCTGAGTGAGGCGCGGGTGCTGAACACGATCAATGTGGTGGAAGACGGCGTGGAAGCGCTCGCCTTCTTGCGGCGTGAGCCGCCCTACACCGAGGCCCGCCGTCCAGACTTGATTCTGCTCGACTTGAACTTGCCCCGCAAAAGCGGGCGTGAAGTGCTGGCCGAGATCAAGGCTGACCCGCTGCTGCGTACCATCCCGGTGGTCGTACTGACCACCTCACAGGCCGATGAAGATGTCTGGAAGGCGTACCACCTGCACGCAAATTGCTATGTGGTCAAGCCGCTTGATTTCGCCACCTTTGTCCTGGCGGTGCAATCCATCCGCCATTTCTGGCTCAGTGTGGTGACGTTACCTTTGGACGCAGAGCATGGATAAGGCACAAATTCAGGTCTTGCTCATAGAAGACAACCCCGCCGACGTACTCGCCCTTGAAGCAGCCCTCAAGCATGTCGGTGCGGTCAGATTCCATGTAAGCGCGGTCGAGCAACTCAGCGCAGGGTTAAATTGTCTGAGCGAACGGCCCTTCGATGTCGTGTTGCTCGACTTGAGCCTGCCCGATAGCAACGGGCTGGCAACCTTCACCCGGTTGCACGCGCAAACGCCCAACGTCCCCGTCGTGGTGCTCTCTGGCATGCAGGATGAAGAACTGGCGGCAGAGGCGGTTCACGCCGGGGCGCAAGATTATCTCGTGAAAGGCATGGTGGGCCGTGAACTGTTGGTGCAGGCCATCCGCTACGCCATCGAACGGCACCGACTCCAGGCCCGCGTGTTGGCAAGCGAACGGCACTACCGGGCCTTGATCGAGCATAGCGCCGATGGTATCGCCACCCTGACCGCCGACGGACGGTTCCTCTATGCAAGCCCAGCGACCCACCGTATGTTGGGGTATGACCTTGAGGAACTGATGGGGCAGAGTGCCTTCACGTTGCTGCACCCTGATGATTTGGCTGCAGGGATGACCATGTATCGCCAATTGCGGCAACAGCCGCAACAGCCCC
>CAIRDL010000770.1 GCA_903877345.1 uncultured Oscillochloris sp.
CATGACTCGCCCAAACAGCCCGTAGCTATGCCGGTCGCTTCAGCCCACAGAACCGCCTGGTACCGCACTCCAAACGCTTCCGTAGCGGTGCGGAGCCGGTTCGTCCCGTAGGGCTTCCGTAGGCACGCCGTATGCCATATGACCGTCTAGCATGGTGGCATATGCCGGTGCGTCTCCGTGGTATGCCGTAGCGCATATTCCGTACATCCCTGAGAGACAGCCCCGGCGTGCCGACGTATACTAAGCCCATCGTCAATGGTTCGCTGAGGCAACACACAACGACCTTCCAGCCCGCTCAGCGTCACCCAAGCACGTTTCTCAGGAACGCACGAGCCGTTCCAACCGATACCGCAGAGCCAACATCAAGCAAGAAAGAGCACGACCATGCTACGCGAACTCACCCAGCCCCGCCAGATCACGACCCGCAGCAACGCGCTCTACGGCGCTGAGGATGTCACTCGAACGCAGCAACGCCAAGCTGAATGGCTCCCGATTGCGGCACAACCCATCCACGCACACGTTCACGAGTACAAGGCAGTCACGCCCAAGCACACCATCGAGCTGGACAAGACGGCCAAGGTGCAGGTCAAGTGGAGCATGTACGGCGACGTGACCCCCGCCCTCGCTGGGACGTGGCGCGTCAGTGCCTTCCTTGAACCGGTGCAGGCGGGCGCGAGCGAACGGGTTCCGCTGACCTTGGGGGAAGCCATCGCGCTCACCCCGCAGGCCGACCCGGTGGACTATGCGACCTGGGTGACTATTCCGGCCCACACCGTCACGCTCACCGCCGATGCGCCGACCAAGGCGTACAAACTGGTCGTCACGGTCACCTACGAGGCGCTCAACGGTCAACCGGCCCCGACGTTTCCGGCCTGTTTCGTGCTCGTCACAACCCTGACCTACCGTGCGCCCACCACCGCTGCCGTCGCGCAGACCGACGGGGTGGAAGGCCCAGAGCTTCAGTTCTACATCGTCGCGTAGGCTATGGACATCGAGGGGCGGTGAGGACGCGAGGGGACGGTGCCACGCCGCCTCTCGTTCTCGCCGCCCCCCGAAGGTTGCATTGCCCCGTGATCCAACCGCACGCACGGACAATGGTGAGGGCGGCACGTCGCGTCTGCTTTCGCCAAGGGTACATCCCTGTGATACGCAGTAGAGACGCAATATCTTGCGTCTCTACCCCCACAACAACCAAGCGGGCCAGGGGAGATGTTCCCCCTGGCCCGCTTGGTTGTGCGGTCGCTGTGCGCCTACTTCACGACGAGCGGGATGAAGATCATGGAGTTGCCGACGGTGACGGGAGGATTCGTACTGCCCGCGTTCGTCACCCCAGACGGCACGATGAGGCCCGGTGTGTTGCGCCAGTTGTTCGGGTTGAGCAACGAGCCGGTTACGCCAAAGGTGACTTTCCCATCCTTGGGCAGCAGCCCCAGCGTTTCGTTCAGATTGCCGGTGCCGCTTGCGTTGCCACAGACGCCGCCGCCCGCCCCAACGCACGTCCACGTCCAGACGGTGCCGACGGCGGCTGCCGGGAAGGTGTCCATCACCACAATGCCGGTCACTGCATCGGAGCCAGTGTTGTTCACCGTGATGGTCAGGGTCAGGGTATTGGAGATCGCGGCTAGACTGTTCGACTGCACGGTCGGGGTCGTTTTCGTCACGAGGGTGTGGGTCTGCCCAAGCCAGACATTGACATACCCTGCCCTGATGACGCTGATGGTGTACGTCTTGGTGATTGTGCCGTCTGCGGCGGTGACGACCACGCGGATCGCATTGGCCCCAACGCTCAGCGCGAGGTTCCCCGAGGCGCTGCCTGAGGTCACTGGTGTGCCATTGACCGTAACAGTCGCATTGGTGTCGCTCACGGTCGGCGTAACGGTGAGGCTGGTGACGGTGTAAGGCACCGTGGCGGTATAGCTCGTCGTGGCTGTAGCAAAGGCCGGGGTAAGCGTACCGCTACTCAGCACAAGGGTCCGCAGGTTGGCCTTGGTGGAGGTGTTATAGCCGAGGACGCGGTTGTTGCCGCCGTCGGCAACGAAAACCCCGCCCGTCGTTGGATCCACCGCCACCGCTCGGGGAAAGGTCAGCGTGTTCGCGGCCGCCGTCATGCCGCGATTGGACTCGTTGCTCGTCAAATTGGCCTGACCGAGGACACCGTCGGCGCTCTTGCCGTTGGACAGGCCCGCCGCGCTGGTGAAGCGCAGCACGCGGTGGTTGTTGGCGTCAACGACCCAGAGGGTGCCGTCGTTGCCCACCGCCACCTCATAGGGATTGGCCAACGTGTTCGCGGTCGCCGTGGCGCTGCCATCACGATTGGCCAAGCGGCCCGTGAAATTGGCCTGACCGAGGACACTGTCGGCATTACCGAGATCACCGGTGCCATTAGCGATCAGATTCCCCGCGTTGGCGAAGCGCAGCACGCGGTGGTTGCTGGCGTCGCTGACCCAGAGGGTGCCGTCGCTGCCCATCGCCACCCCAAAGGGCCAGTACAGCGTATTCGCATTTGCCGTGGTGCCGCCACGATTGCTCGCGTTGCTCGTGAAATCGGCTTGGCCGAGGACGCTGTCGGCGTTCGCGCCGGCGAGCTTGCTCGCCGCGTTGGCGAAGCGCAGCACGCGATGGTTGGAGTTGTCGGCGATCCAGAGGGTGCCGGTGATGTCCACGGTCACCCCATAGGGACGGGACAGCGTGTTCGCGTTCAGCGTGGTGTTACGATTGACCCCGTTGCTCGTGAAATCGGCCTGACCGATGACGCCGTCGGCGGCCACGCCGTTGCTCAGCTTCGTCAGACTGGCAAAGCGCAGCACGCGGTTGTTTTTGCTATCGGTAACGAAAACCTTGCCCGTCGTCGGATCCACCGCTACCCCAAGGGGGCCGGACATGCCGGTGTCCGTGACAGCCGCTGTGGTTGTGACAAAATCCGGCTGACCGAGGACCAGGATCGCCGCCTGCCCACCAGTGAAAGTGCGGGTGACGGTGATGGTGTAGGTCTTGGTGATCGTCGAATTCTGCGCGGTGACGACCACCGGGATCACATTCACCCCAACCGTGAGCGTGATCCCCGAGGCGCTGCCCGAGGTCACGGGTGTGTCACGCACCGTAACGGTGGCGGTGGTGTCGCTCACGGTGGGCGTGACGGTGAGGCTGGTGACGGTATAGGGTACCGTGGCGGTGTAGTCCGTCGTGGTGGCGACAAAACTTGGGGTCAGTGGCCCCTCACTCAAGGTCAAGCTGCTTAGGGTCGCGTCGGCGGAGGCATACCCAAGCACGCGGTTGTTGCCCCATTCGGCGACCCAGGGGATGCCGTTGCTGTCTACCGTCATCCCAAAGGGTGTGTTCAGCGTGTTCGCGGTCGCCGCGAGGCTGTCGTTACGATTACGCAAGTTGCTCGTGAAATCGGCCTGACCAAGGACACCGTCGGCATTCGCGCCGTTGGACGGGCCTGCCGCACCGGTGAAGCGCAGCACACGGTGGTTGTTGGTGTCGGCGACCCAGAGGGTGCCGTCGCTGCCGACCGCCATCCCAACGGGACCGGACAGCGTGTTCGCGTCCGCCGTGGTGCCGCCACGATTGAACAAGTTGCTCGTGAAATCGGTCTGGCCGAGGACGTTGTCGGCATTACCGAGATCGCCGGTGCCATTGGCGACCAGATTTCCCGCGCTGGCGAAGCGCAGCACGCGGTTGTTGTCGGTGTCGGCGACCCAGAGGGTGCCGTCGCTGCTCACCGCCACCCCAGAGGGATAGTTCAGCGTGTTCGCATTCGCCGTGGTGGTACGATTGAGCTGCCTGCTCGCGAAATCGGCCTGACCAATGACACCGTCGGCGTTCAGGCTCGTCGCACTGGCGAAGCGCAGCACGCGGTGGTTCCAGTAGTCGGCGACAAAGATCGCGCCCGTTGTCGGATCCACCGCCACCCCATAGGGGCCGCTCAGTGTGTTGTCGGCCGGCAAACTCCCACGATTGGGAAAGCTGCTTGTGAAATCAACCTGACCGAGGACGCTGTTGGCACTGCCGAGATCGCCGGTGCTATTGACTGCCGTCCGCCCACCCGCGTTGGCAAAGCTCAGCACGCGGTTATTGCTGTTGTCGGCGACCCAGAGGGTGCCGGTGCTGTCCACCGTCACCTTTTGGGGTTCACTCAGCGTGTTCGCGGCCGCCGTCGTGCCGCCGCGATTCATCCTGCGGCCCGTGAAATCGGCTTGGCCGAAGACACCCTCGGCGTCCG
>CAIRDL010000771.1 GCA_903877345.1 uncultured Oscillochloris sp.
AGGCACCACCGGTGATGCGTACCAGTTCTACAGTCTCACGACGGCAGCGCGGCTGTTTGTGTGCGACCCGTTTGATGCGGCCACCGTGACCCCCACCGGCACGCGCACCGCCACCCCGACGCCTACGCTTCAGCCGACGCCCATGCTGCCGTGTACCGTGCGGAACGAGTATCTGGTGGGGCCGACGCAGAGCGCGGTGCCGTTGTACCTGAATCAGCTCTACGAGTTGCTCGATCACTCGATTGAAGTATCCATCAACGGCGCGTGGTATCCGCTGAGGCTTGGCCTTGGCATGTGGGATACCGCTGATGACACCTACACCGTGCGGAGCCTTGATGGTGGCACGGCGCGGTTGCTCATCTGTGTCCCCGCTGGTACGCCCACGGTGACGCCATTCAGCACGCCTACCGGGACACCGACCGGCACGCCCACCGCGACGAGTACCCCCGGCACGCCCACCGCGACGAGCACCCCCGGCACACCCACCGCGACGAGTACCCCCGGCGGCCTGGTCGTCATCCGTTTCGCGGTGGCGACGGCCAGCGTCGGGGAAGCCGCCGGGTCGCTGACGGTGGTGGTGCTGCTCACGGTGGCGCAACTGGTGCCAGTAAGCGTGGATTTCGCCACGACCAGCTTTACGGCGATGGCGCATAGTGATTTTGCCTTTACGCACGGCACGATCACCTTTGCCCCTGGCCAGACGAGCGCCGAGTTTGCGGTGCCGATTCTTGATGATCTGCTGGTGGAGGGGGACGAGCAGTTCAACCTTGCCCTGTACGACCCGCGCCCAGCGGCACGCGGCCACGCCAAACCGGGCCTGATGAAGCCTGCGCCCCAGTTCGGCGTGGGCGATGGGGTAACGCTGGGCGAACCCTCGACCGAACTGGTGACAATTATCGACAATGATGGGGGGGAGCCGCCGATCGCGGCGGGCGATGTGTGTCTGGCGATACCGCCAACCACCACCGCCGGGATCACGCCGTTCCCCACGCTCCAGCTCGTGCTCCCGACCATGCGCCCGCTACCCGCACTGCCGGGATACACCTTTGCCACAACTGGCACCGAAATGGTGAGCGCCACCAACGACATTAGCCCGGTTGTTACCCTCGTGGCGGGGTGGTCGGCACCGGCGGCCACCTTCTCTGCCTGGTCTGTGACCAACTTCGGGGAAGACGGGGCGGTGAAGGGGCAACAGGATGCCGACGTATTGGCGGCGCAGATCGGCGGGGTGCTAGGTTGGCTCGACATCTTCACCATGTTGGGCGGGCCGTTCCTACTCATCCTGCCGGGGCTGCTCATCCGGCTCGACATTCGGATCGCCCGTGGCGTCCTGCGGATTGTGCGCTATTTCCGCTTCATACTGCCGAGGTAACCTATGCGCGTCCAACTCTACGGCATTCCCGACAAGCACCGCTACGACCCGCTGCCGTTCCGGGCGTGGCACACCTTCTGGGGCGCGTCATGGCAAATCCGGGCGTCGCTCTGCTGCGTGGGGAGCGGGCTGGGCCTCCTGATCACGCTGCTGACGAGGTTTTTATCATGAACACAGCCTTGGTCTGCCTGGTTCCCATACTCTACAGCCTGCTCCTGTTGGGGATTGGCTTCTACGTGGGGCGGCGCGGCTCTCCCGTGCGCTGGGTCGGCTTTCGCCGGTCGCAGACGGGCACGCGGGTGACGAAAGAGTATGAGTCGTGAGTCGTCGGGGCGCACCGCGCCGGGTCTACCACCGAGGCCAGGGGCGGGCGCGCTGGGGCGTCACCACCTGGCTGCGCTTTGTGGGGATGGGTGGGGGGTTGCTTGCCTTTGTGGGCTATCTGGTGTGGCTCTACGTGATTCAACCGGCGTGGGCGGGGCCGGTGCATCTGCATGTGTGGCTGCCGTTGGTGGTGCGGTGAGCGGAGGGGGTAACTAGCACGGGAATGGCACGGCTCAGGCGGGGTTGCGTGTTTCAGCGTAGCAGGATGCGGCGCGAACTCTAACAAGCTTCTAATACCACCATGCCTGATTCGCGGCTAGATTGCCTGTAACGCATACTGCATTTAAGGAGCTTCTGATGACGACCGAGCCGACCACCGAGCACGCGCCCGAGGCGCGCACGTTCAAGGCTGAAGTACAGCAGGTGCTGTACATTCTCGCCCACTCGCTCTACACCGACCGCGAAATCTTCCTGCGTGAGTTGATCTCCAATGCTTCCGATGCGCTCAATCGCATCCAGTTCGAGATGCTCACCAACCAAGCGGTGCTAGACCCCGAAGCCGAGTTGGGCGTCTGGTTGGAGGCTGATAGTGAGCAGCGCACCGTGACGATTCGTGACACGGGCACCGGCATGACCCACGACGAACTGGTTGATCACTTGGGGACGATTGCCCAGTCGAGTGCGCGCGCTTTTGTGCAGCAGACCAAAGAGGGGAATAAGGCTACCGCGAGTGAGATTATCGGTCAGTTCGGGGTGGGTTTCTATTCGGTTTTTATGGTTGCTGATAAAGTTACCGTCACCTCGCGTTCGTTTCGCCCTGACGCCGAGGCGGCGATCTGGACGAGTATGG
>CAIRDL010000772.1 GCA_903877345.1 uncultured Oscillochloris sp.
AGATATGCAGATCGTCCTTCGTCATTCGGATACCCAAGAAGAAGAGTACAACGCCAATGACGGCGGCGACTCCCAGGGCGGTGAGGATCCGGTTCCGCATCGCTACAGTCCCCTCTGATACAGTGGTGGGAAAGCCTTCCCTTCAGTGGACAATTCCCTACTTGATTATGCAGAAAAAATCCAGGGCACAAAGACAACGAGCAGACATGGGGATGCTCTGCTCTGGGTGGGCTGCGTGGCCCGCATTCCGCTGCGCTCTTGTGGTGCTAGGGTTTCGTTCAATCCTTCACAAGCAGGATACCATAGGTCGTGAAAAAGCACAAGTTGACCTCTGAGTACACTTCGCGGTTGCTTAGGATTGGCGGAAGGCTAACGCGGCGGAGTATACCATAAGCGCTTTTTATGGGCAACCGGGGGAGGTCAGGGGTTAGGGTCAGGGGGCAGAACGCCTTGCACAAGCTGAAATTGTAAAGCACTCATGAACCATGCCTCAGGCATGGTTCAGAATCGGCCATTTCAGCTTGACAGTTTACTATGGCAATCCTATTGGAGTTGTTGCGTGGAGTCGAGGCTTTAGCCGGATAGGGCAGCCTAAAGGCTCGACTCCTTTTCACAACCTGTGTAGGATTGCTATATGGCAGATTACGCAACGAAACTGGAAGCCGGGTGCTGGCTTCGACAAGCTCAGGCCGCGTCCTCGCCCGCCGCGTCCTCGCCCGCCGCGTCCTCGCCCGCCGCGTCCTCGCCCGCCGCGTCCTCGCCCGCCGCGTCCTCGCTGGCTGAGCTTGTCGAAGCCAGCGAGGACACTGTCCCACCCACCGTGTTCACCCTAGCGGCGTGAGGCCCAAACGGTCAAGCTGGTTTGAACCATGCCTAAGGCAAATAGCGCAATAGAGCAAAAGTAACGCTGTGAGCGCCTTGTCACGCTGAGCGGAGCGAAGCGTCCCGGCGGGCGATAGGGATGCCGAGACCCTTTGCTTCGCTCAGGGTGACAGGGCGAGTTTTGCGGTATTGCCAGTTTAGGTTTGCTATAGGATTGCTACAGTGGTCGGTGAATGAAGTCTTCTTGTGTTCTGCCGTCACGTCGGGTAG
This sequence comes from uncultured Oscillochloris sp., assembly GCA_903877345.1. GTDB lineage: Bacteria > Chloroflexota > Chloroflexia > Chloroflexales > Chloroflexaceae > CAIWXH01. The sequence continues at coordinate 1,093 of CAIRDL010000772.1, forward strand.
ACTGGCGGTATGAGGAAATAGCATGTGATTTCGACGAATACAGATCGTATGACGCTGGGATTCTTGCTCACGAAAGGTACTTTGGAGACCCAAACCTTCAAACAAGGCTAGGAGGCACCCCATGCGTTTGTTCCTACCCTTCACGCTCGTGTGCGTCCTTCTGAGTGGCGCCCTCGCGCCGACGCAGGCCGCGCCGCTGAACACCCTCGCTGCGCCGGTACTCAAATGGCAATACGGCGGTTGCCAAACCCCGCCGCATTATTGCGACACGGGTTGGTACGCCTCGCCTGCCGTGGCGGATCTCGACGGTGACGGGAAAGCTGAGGTGCTTTGGGGCGGCTATACGCTCTTTGCGCTTAATGGCGAGGACGGGACAACCCAGTGGAGCGCCAAGAACGGCTCGCGCATCTGGCCGGGGGTTGCCGTGGCCGATTTGGATGGGAACGGCAGCCTTGAGGTTGTGGTGGGCCGTGGGAACGATCAGGTCACGGCGTACACCAGTGTCGGCGCGGTCGCGTGGACGCGCAACCCCTTCGGTGGCGGTGAAGTGCGTTCGCTGGCTGTCGCCGATCTGGAGGGCGATGGGAAGCTTGAGGTCATTGTCGGGCGGGCGAGTGGCGGTGACACCAAGCAAGTCAATGTGTTTGATGCTGCGGGCACCCAACGCCCCGGCTGGCCTGCTCGACGTGACGGCGAAGCGGGCTACGGTTGGGGCATGTATAACGAGAATCTGGCGCTTGCCGATCTGGATGGGAACGGCAGCCGCGAGATTTACGCGCCCACCGACACCCACTACATCACCGCCTTGTCCCCCGATGGGAGCCAAATTGCGGCTAATCCGATCTACGGGGCCGGCAAGGTCTGGAGCCAAGTGGGCGTGCATGTTGATCACGCGGTAGATCTGCGGGGTTACGCCAATTGTGGCACCGAACATCGCCCGAACTTCGCCAATGTGGCCCCGGCGGCAGGCGATCTCGATGGCGATGGCACGACTGAATTGGTCGTCCCTGGTGATGTCTACAACTGCGCCATTGGCGACCCGGAGGGCGATCTGTACTATCTGCCGTGGATTCTGAAGGCTGACCGCACCCGTTGGCAGAATGCAACCTACAACTGGACGGTGCTGCCCACGCCTTTACCCAACAGCGGCCCGCTTTCGGAAGATTACACCGTGATCGAGAACATCGCCGTCAACACGGTGCTTGCCGACCTCGATGGCGACGGCGTCAGCGAAATCCTCTTTCCCTCCTACGATGGTCGCCTCCACGCCTACTGGCTCGACAAAACTGAACACGCCAGTTGGCCCTTTGATGTGCCGGGCAGCGGTATTCGCTTCGCTTCCGAACCAACCGTGGTCGATCTCAACAATGATGGGCAGGCCGAAGTGATCTTCACGTCGTGGCCGGAAAAGCAGAGCGGCCTAGTTGGTCAGTTGCACGTGCTTAGTGCAGATGGCGTCCAGCTTTATGCGGTGAACCTACCCGCACCAGGGACAGGGAGTGCGACTTGGAATGGGGCGCTTGGTGCGCCAACCGTCGCCAATATTGATGCCGATCCCGACCTTGAGGTGGTGGTGGGTACGGCCCACAGCGGCGCGGTGGCCTACGATTTGCCAGGCACGGCGACGGCCCGCGTATTGTGGGGCACTGGGCGCGGCAGCTACCAGCGCACCGGCGTTGCGCCCACTCCGCCCCCATTCTTCAAGCTCTCCAGCCCACAGCCGAACCTCGTCACTCCAGGGGCGGATAGCCTCACTTTCACCGTCATCGTCACCGGCTTCGTGAACCAAGCCAGCCTCAGCCTCAGTGCGCCCCGTGGCCCAACACCCCTGCCCGCCGTGAGTCTCAGCAGCGCAACCCTGCAAGCGCCCGGCTCCGTCACCATCACGATGACCGCGCCCATTACGCCCGCTGCCTTCATCTCGGGTGCGGTCTACGCGGTTGATCTGCTGGCCGACAATGGACTCATCACACGCACGATGACCCTGCGTGCCTTTATTGACGGGAAGCGCACCTTTTTACCGCTCACACGACGATAGACGGTCAGCAGCAGTAGTCCAAAATCCAAAATGGATCGTAACGATGCTCAACGAGGCAAGCCTCCACCAGCAAACACCAAACTACTGGCCGCTAGTCCAGATCGTGGGCGTTGCCCTGCTCTATTTTGCAACAGCGCGGGCTAGTCTGGCCCTGATTGTGCAACCTGCGGGGATCGCGACCGTCTGGCCGCCCAGTGGGTTGCTGTTGGCGATTTTGGTACTCGCACCGCGCCGTAGGTGGCCGGCGCTCAGCGGGGCCGTCTTCCTCGCACTTGTCGCTGTGAACCTGAGCGTCGGCAACAATCTCGTGATGAGCGCAAGCTTTGGGCTTGCCAACTGCACCGAGTCAGTGGTCGCCGCCCTCGTCCTGACGTGGCAGCGCCCACCAAGCCTCACCCTCACAACGTTGCGTGAGGTGGGCCTGCTCGCTATGGTCGTCATCGGCACCAATGCCCTCACCTCGCTCCTTGGCGCTACGGTGGCGACCGTTGGGCTCGGCTTGCCTTTCGGTGAGATGTGGCTCGTCTGGTGGATCGCCGATGGCCTCGGCATTCTCCTTGTCGGCACAACCATTCTTACGTGGACGAGGGCAACGCCTTCACACCTACCAGTGTGGCGTAGGCTTGAAGCGGTCTTCATTCTCGCCGCCCTTGCGGGAGTGGCCGGACTCACTTTCAATGTTGCGCCCGCAGACATCATGGGGCCTTCGTCGTACTTGAGTTTTCCCTTCCTGCTGCTGATGGCGGTGCGTTTCGGGCCACGCGGGGCCGCGCCCGCCTCACTCCTGTTAGCCAGCATCGCGATCTGGTGTACCGCCCAAGGGCGTGGCCCGTTCGCCGCAACCATCACCGACCCGATGCTGCGCGTGCTTGAAGTCCAGGCGTTTTTGCTCGTCGAAGGCTTCTCGACCCTCACGCTGGCAGCGCTCACCAGCGAGCGCCGTGAGGCTGCCCGTACCCTTCAACAAGCGAATACGACTCTCGAAACCCGTGTCGCTGAGCGCACCGCCGCCCTCGTGGTCGCCAACACGCAACTCCAGCGTGAAAGCGCCGAGCGCACCCAAGTCGAGGCGTCGCTGCGCGAAAGTCAGGAGCGGGTGCGCCAAGCGTTGCGCCTCGTCCGGAGCTTCATCTTTGAGTGGGATCTCACCAATGATGACGTCGTGCGCTCACCCGATAGCAGCGAAATCCTAGGGATTCCTAGCGCTACGGTAACCACCGATACTGGCCAGGACTACTTTGCGCGCCTTCATCCTGAAGATCGCGCCCGCATGGTCGCTACCGTCACCGGCTGCACCCCTAGCACCCCGTATTATCAGATCTGCTACCGCCTCATCAGGCCCGACGGCTTAATAATTACTCTGGAAGAGACCGGGCAGGCGATCTTTGACAATGTCGGGCGTCAAGTGCGCCTCTTTGGCATTGCCAATGATGTGACCACCCGCCAACATGCCACCGAGCGCACAATGCTGCTTCAACAGACGACTGCCGCCCTTTCTGCTGCCCGTTTGCCTGAGCAGGTGGCCGCGATTTTCGTTGCCCAGGGCGTGGCAACCTTTGAAGCCACGGCAGCCATTGTAGTGGTGCCCGCGACGGACAGCGCTGATCTCGTAGTGCTCGCGGTTACTGGTGGCGCCGCCGGTAAGCACAGGCCGCAGTCACGCATTATCCAACTGACGGACGTACCTGTCACTGAGGCTTTTCGCACTGGTCATGCGGTCTGGATCGAAACCCGCACGGCCTTACTGGCCCGCTATCCTCACATTGAGCAAGAGACGCCGAATAGTGCTTTTGCCGGGCTACCGTTGGTTGCTAACAACCGCATCATCGGTGCTTTCGGGATCAGTTTTCGCTACGACCGCAGTCTCAGCCCTGAAGAGCGAGGCTATCTGACCACGCTGGCCGATCTGTGTGCCCAAGCGCTCGACCGCGCCCACCTCTTCGCCGCTGAACAAGCGGCCCGCACGGCGGCGGAAACGGCGGTGCAACTGCGCGATCAATTCCTCTCGATTGCCTCACACGAACTGAAGACACCACTGACCGTCTTGCTCGGCAATGCCCAATTGCTCCAACGGCACCTAAGCAAACAGGAACAACTGGAAGCGCGTGACGCACGGCTGCTAACGGTCTTAATGGAACAGACCCGGCGGCTCGACCGCCTGATTGCCATGCTGCTCGATGTATCACGGATTGATACCGGCCATCTGAGCTTTGAACGCCAGCCCATGGATGTACGCAGCCTGCTGTTGCATCTCGTGGATGAACTTCAGCCCACGCTCGTACGGCACCAAGTGGTGCTGACGCTCCCCGACGCCCCGCTCGTCGTGTTGGGCGACGAACTGCGGCTCGAACAACTCTTCCAGAACCTCATCCACAACGGCGTGAAATACAGCCCCTACGGGGGCGAGGTGGCGGTGCAAGCTACGGCAACCACGATGGGGGTGGAGGTCGCGGTGACTGACCACGGTATCGGCATCCCAACCGCAGAATTGCCGCTGCTCTTCGGGCGTTTCTTTCGCGCCAGCAACACCAAGTCGCTCCAGATTAGCGGTCTCGGCATCGGCCTCTACCTCGCCCGCGAAATTATCGAGCGTCACGGCGGCACCCTGCGGGTCGTCAGCGCTGAGGGGGCGGGGAGTACGTTCACCGTTATGTTGCCGTGGCCCTAAGGTTTTAGATTGCAGACCACCCCGCCGTTTTCCAAAATATTATCCCAACCTAGACCATCCGAGAGCGGATGGGAGTCGAACCCACCGGCGCGGTTCGTCACCACGCCCGCTGGTTTTGAAGACCAGAGCAGCCACCGGGCCACATCCGCTCTCGGCGCGGATTGTAGTTGGGCGCTCTGCCCTTGTCAACCTTCGTCTACGGGTCGGTACGGTAATCACTTCCCAGCAGTAGCACGATGTCTGTCTGGAAAGGTGCAGGCGGCGCGTCGGCAGGCGGCGTTGCGTAGACTTGATTCGCCGCGAGGCCAAGTGCTTCCGCAAGCCGCCGCAGCGTTGCAGGACGCCCCGCATAGTCAATCAGCCGCGTCTCGCTGGCGGGGCTGGGCGCGTCAACCGGTTCGTTCAGCGTGAAGCCTTGCGTCGTTAGTTGCTCGCTCAGCCGCCCTGCCAACCCCCGCACGCCCGTCCCATTCAGCACTTGCACCCGCGTCACTTCCGCAGGATTCTGCGGCCCCGCGAGCAGCCGCGCCACTTGCGCCGCCACATCCAACGGTTCCCAATAGATATTCGAGCCATCTTCCGCCACGATCCGCACATCGTTGGGATTGATGCTGAGGGCGACAATGCGACTCAGGTCGAGGCCCTGGGCCAAGGCGGCGAGGCCACGCAAGGTCGCCAAATCGCTCACCGGCAGGGTCGTGCTCACGCTGGATTCGAGATCACGGGCCAAGTCGGGGAGCAGTGCCACTTGGCTGAGCAACCCTCGGGCGCGCACCGTGGCGAGCATGGCCCGCAACACTTGTTGTTGGCGTGCCGAACGGTCGAAGTCGCTTGAACTGTGGCGCGAACGGGCGTAGCGCAGGGCCGTTGTGCCATCCATCACCTGTAGCCCAGCGGGGATATACAGCCGCTCGTAGCCGTAATCCTCAGTGGGGAAGGCCGGGTCGAGCAGCGGGCGCTCCACATCTATGCTAATGCCGCCAATCGTCTCAACCACGCGCTGAAACCCGCGAAAGTCAAGTTGGGCGATGTAGTCAACCTTGAGCTTGAGGAAGCCCTCGACCGTCTCGGCAGCGAGCGCCCCGCCCCCAGCTTCGGGTGTCGTCGCCGCGCCATAGATCTCGGTGGCGTTGCCGAAGCCGTACCCATAGGCGGTGTTGATCTTTTGGAGGCCCAGATGGGGTACGTTGACCATACTGTCGCGGGGAATGGCAAGCATCCCTGCCCAGCCCCCGGCAGGTTCAACATGCACCAGAATGAGCGTGTCGGAGCGCACGCCTTCTTCGGCACTGGCGCGGCGATCTACGCCGATGAGCAGGACGTTGAAGGGTTCGCGCAGACCAGCGGGCAGATCGGCGGGCGCAACGACCGCGCCTTGCTCGCGCCGGGGATCAGCCGCTTCCAGAGCACTGAGCGTACCGCTGGCCCAGCGTCCAAGCAGCAAGAAGAGCAACACCACGCCGCAGCCGATACTGCCAACAACAACGGTGAAGGGGGCACACCCACGCCTACGCTGTGGGGTGCCGCCCCGTGCGCCTGAGTTACCACGAGCAGGTTGGCGTGTCGCCTGCCGTTCACGGGCGGTGCGGTAAGGATGACGCTGCGGCGTGCGTGGACTGCTCATAGAATGCTCAGGCATCTGCTCCATCGGCACCCCGTAGGGTGGGCTTCGGCCAAGGTGGCTCCGCTGTTTCGCTTCAACGGTGGGAGCGCGAGCGTGTGGGGCGGAGATAGTATAGCGTAATTTGCGGAAGCGGCCTGGAAACGCTGCTATGCCGGAGTCTTACGACGACCTGGACGCTTGTAGTTCGACTTGCGCGTGAGGCCGATACTCTGCACGGCGGGTGAATCAGGGCCATATTGGGCGATCACTTGATCTTTTGCGCCCAGGACGAGGTTGTGGAAGGTGTGGGCTGCCTCATTTTCCGCCGCACGGGCCTGATCAAGGGCTGCAAGCACCCGCATGACGGCTTGCGACGCCTGGGTGAGCGTCCCTTCGGCCTGTTGGAGCGATGCGATGCTGTAGATGTCGTTGTGCGGCGCGTAGTCGTCCATCCCTTGGAGGGCTAGGATGGTGGAGCGGTCGGCGGTGATAACCTGCGGCGGGAGATATTTCAGTTGGGCGGACATAGTATCGCTTCCTTTCTACGTTGTGAACGACGCACGGTGACGTTGCACGGGCGTACTGTCACATCATAGACCGCTTAGGCTTGTTTTTGCAATCCACCAAAAGTCCAAACTTGACCAGTACCGACCATGCAGGGGCCGCTACGTCATATCGGGAGGCCGCTACGTCATATCGGGAGGCCGCTACGTCATATCGGGAGGCCGCTACGTCATATCGGGAGGCCGATATGTCATATCGGGAGG
>CAIRDL010000773.1 GCA_903877345.1 uncultured Oscillochloris sp.
CGGCAACCGTACCCAACTTGAATGGGGCGGCGGCGTTTGTCAAGTCTCAACCACCGTCTTTCGGGCCGCTTTTTGGGCGGGCCTGCCGGTGACGGAACGCCACGCGCACGCCTTCTACATCAGTTGGTATGACCGTTTTGGGCTTGGTTCCGCCGGTGATGGTCAGGGGCTTGATGCGGCCATTTACACGGGCGTCGCCGATCTGAAATTCGTCAACGATACCGGCCACTGGTTGCTGATGCAGACTGACGTAGACGAAACGGCCCAGGTGCTGACGGTGCGTTTCTATGGCACCCACCCGGCCCGCGAGGTGCGCCTCGAAGGCCCAAGCGTCAGCAACGAGGTAGCAGCGCCCAGCGAACCTGTCTATGTGGATGACCCGAGTCTGCCGTCAGGCACCGTTCGCCAGAGCGATGTCGCCCGCAGTGGGCGCGAACTTACCGTCTACCGGGTGCTAGTGCAGGATGGCGTTGAGACGCGGCGTGACGCCTTCCACACCCGTTTCCGCGCTTGGCCGAATATCTTTGTGCGGGGCACGGGCTAACCATTATGCTGGACAGCGCTCAGATCAGATGTCCCGCCTGCGACCACCTGAATCCACCGGGTTCGCGCTTTTGTAATGCGTGCGGGACACCTCTAGACTCAACGCGCCTCCTGAACGACAGCGCGACAGGCGCGGCTCCCGACGCCATAATCGCGGCAGCCGCGCCGCACCAACAGGCGGCCCTCGGCGAGACTGTGACGGTGCCGCCCGCTGCGCCCGATGCCGATTTGGCCCCCGGTACCACCATTGACCCTGGCGGGCGCTACACCGTCGAGCGGGCGGTCGGGCGGGGTGGCTTCGGCCAGGCGTATCTGGTCTTTGACCGTCAGCTCAAGCGCTATTGTGTCGCGAAGCGCCAAGTGCCCAATCTTGCCTGGAGTGCGCGCACCCAAGAGTTGGCCGTCAGCAACTTTCGGCGCGAGGCGCAGCTCCTGGTCACGCTTAACACGCCCGGCCACCCCAATATCCCTGAGATCTACGAATTTCTGCCTGAACAAAGCTTCTTGGTGATGAAATATGTCGAGGGGCGCGACCTGAGCCTAATCTTGCGTGAGCGCGACGGACACTTGCCCGTCACCGAGGCGCTTGCCATCGCCCGTGATGTCGCGTCGGCCCTGGCCTATATGCACGCCCGCCGCCCCGAGCCGGTGCTGCACCGTGATGTGAAGCCGGGGAATATTCTTATTGATAGCGCCGGGCGCGTCTGGTTGATTGATTTCGGCCTCTCGCGTGCAACGCCGCTCGACGTGGTGCTCGACCCGCGCCACACCCAACTCGCCGGAACCATCGGCTTTACGCCCCCTGAGCAGTGGCGCGGCAAGGCCGAACCGCGCTCCGATGTCTATGCGCTCGCCGTCACGCTGCACATTCTGCTCACGGGCTACCAAGCGACGCTCACCCGTGCCGATTTGCCGCAGTTCTTGCGCGGTGCCAATAACCCGTTTCCGCCGGTGCGTTTGCTCAACCCCGATTTGCACCCCGAGGTTGAGGCGTTGGTCGCTCGTGGCTTGGCCTTTAAGCCTGAAGAGCGCCCCACCGCCGCCGAGTTGCTGACCGCGCTGGATAAGCTTTTAGCCCCTGCGGCGCGGGCCGACCTCCAAGCCCCTGACGGGAGCGTGCTTGCCGATGAGCACGCCTTGACGGTCTGGAGCGAGCAGAACTGGGAGCAGGCTGCCGTCTGGCTTTACACCAATCTGCCGGAGCAGGTCGAGCAGTTTTGGGGGCGCAACCAACTGGCGGCCAAGATGCGGGCCAGTATCGAGCATAACGGCGACGACCAGCACGCCGGTCTCGACGCCCTTTTGGCCGAGCTTGACCCCGGCGGCTTTGGCTTGGCGAACCCGCACCTCGCCTCGGATCGGCGCAGCATTGATTTTGGCAACATGGCGCTTGATGAACGTCGCGACGAGTGGCTGCGGATCACGAATAAAGGTCGGCGCTACATCCGCGTCACGGTGCTGGTGCCCCCGTGGGTCGTGCCGGCGCTCCTCAGCATGAGCCTGCCGCCGGGTCAGCAGCAGCGCCTCAAACTGACCGCCGATATGCGCCGCGCCGCCAACAGCGGGCATCTGCGCGGCACCGTCGTCCTCAAAGATCGTACCGGGACAGGGTTTCGCGTCGAACTCCAGGCCCAGATTTCACGCTGGCGGGCCTTCTGGCTCCGCACGGTAGCGGGGCAACGGAATCTCGATTGGGAAGGCGGGGCCGTCCGTCCGGCCCGCCAGATCAACGCCCACAAGGGCGGCGTGTGGGCACTCGACTTCAGTCCCAATGGCCTGCAACTGGCGTCGGGCGGGTGGGATCAAGCAGTGCGGTTGTGGCACGCCAGCGACGGCACGGCGGCGGACACCCTCGACGACAACGCCGGCAACGTCCTCAGTCTCAGCTATAGCCATGACGGGCTCTTCATTGCCGTGACGAGCAGCGATGATACGGTGCAGATCTGGGCAGCACGGGGCGGCAAGCGCATCCAAACCTTGCATAGTAAAAGTGGCTACCAAGAGAGTGCTTTTTTCAGCCCGGACGGGCAGGTGCTCATCACCAACGGCAGCGACTCCTCGCTCCGCTCTTGGCGCATCAACGACGGGAGCCTCATCGCCCGGCTTGCCATTCAGGGTGGCGGGCTTGCCCTGGCCTGTCGGCCCGACGGCGAAATGCTTGCGGTGGGCTGTAGCGACCGACGGGTGCGGCTCTACGATTGGCGTTTGGGCCAACTGAAGGCCACCCTCGACGGTCACCGCGACGGCATCGCCTCTATCGCCTACAGTCTGGATGGCTCGCTCTTGGCTTCGGGGAGTGCCGATGGGGTGGTTTGTCTGTGGGATGGCGCGAGCGGTGCGTTGCGTCACGAGCTGCGGGGGCATCAGAACGCCGTGCGGAGCGTGGCAATGCACCCTGATGGGCTGGTGGTGGCGTCGGGCGGGGTAGACGGCAGCATCAGGCTGTGGCGGGCCACCGACGGGACGCTCTGCCAAGTGTTGACGGGCCACAGCAGCGGGGTTTTGCGGATTGTCTTCAGCCCGACGGGCGAACTGTTGGCTTCAGGCGGCGGCGACGGGACGATTACCCTATGGCAGCCGGGGTAGAGGCCAGGGGCAAGTTTTGGCGTATAGCAATCCTGTTGAGGTTGTCGCGTGGAGTCGAGGCTTTAGCCGGATAGAACCGCCTAAAGGC
>CAIRDL010000774.1 GCA_903877345.1 uncultured Oscillochloris sp.
CAGGGAAATGCCAGCGACTTCATCGGCCAGATGGTGGTCGGCCCGTACTTTCTGCTCGTTTCGCCGCCGGCCCGCATCGAGGCGATCACCACCACCCTAATCGCCCGTTTTGACGCCGACATCAAACTCCACTACGGCTATCGCGACATTCAACAGGGGCGTGCGCCGCTGATGGCCCTGTCCGTCGCGGTGATTTCGAGTGCGGATGGCCCCTTCGCCGACATTCGCCAACTGACTGAAGCCGCCGAGGCGCTGCTGTCCTATGGGGTGACGCCAAGCGAGGGCGAGCGGCGCAGTGTGGTGTCGCGGCGGGAAGATCCGTAGCCGAGATTGCAGATTTGCTATGAACCTTGGCTGAAAGGTAGTTCTGACCGCCGCCCACTAACCACTTCGGGCAGTAGGCGGCGGTCAGTTGTTGGCATGCGCCAGGGATTGCCAAGAAGCTGGAGAGGTGGTATGCCCCGTTTGCCGCACCGCTACAACGCCCCGTGCTTTTGTGGTATGGTAAAAGGGATGGATCGTGGGGGCCGCGCTCGCTTTGTGCGTTGTCGCCGGTGCCCTCAGCAGCAACAACAACCGTGCTTACTCCGAGGAAAGCCTAGTGGATAGGTTTATTGCACAGGAGATCGCGGCGATTGCCGAAGATAGTGTTTCGGGCGCGGTCGAGATTGCTGAGAAGAGTGCCGAAGCTTTGCAGCGTCTGGCGCAGAATGACCGGGTGACGGACATTGAGGACTTGCGCCGCCGCTTGAGCGAGCTAGGTTGGGGTCTCATTCGCATTCACCCGACGATGGCACCGCTTGTGAACCTGATCAATGGGGTGCTCTGGAAGCTTGATGATGCGCCGACCGTCGAGGCAGCACGCCACGCCATCACCACCGCAACGAGTGACTTCAAGCGCCATTTGCACGTCCACGAGGCGGCGATTGCCGAGATTGCCCTGCGGCTTATCCCTGATGAGGGGCAGCTTTTGACCAATGGGCGGAGTACGACGGTGCGGGCAGCGCTCCGCCACGCGCAGCGCGCTGGGCGGCGGTTTCGCGTCATTTGTGCCGAGGGTCGCCCCGCCTGTGAGGGGCGCAGTCTCGCCGCCGAGTTGGCGGCGGGCGGTATCCCCGTCACCCTTGTGATTGATGCCTTGGCGATTGCGATGGTTAGCGAGGCGCACCTCGTCTTGGTGGGAGCCGACCACCTAGGCAGTCACGGGTTGGTGAATAAGGTGGGCACCTACGGCATTGCGCTCGCTGCCCGCGAGTGTCGGGTGCCAATGTACGCGCTCTGTGGCAGTGAGAAGTTTCTGCCTCCGGGCTTTGTGCCTCCCGGCCAAGCCCGTTGGCCGTCTGACCAGGTTTGGCACGAGGCTCCCGCCGGGGTGGCGATCACCAATCTCTATTACGACAGTACACCTCTCGCTATTCTCGCCGGGATCGTCACCGAACAAGGGGTGCAACCCACGGTCGGCATTGAGGCGTGGCTCGCTGCTACGAAGCTTCATCCGGGGCTGCGGTAGGATTGTAGATTGTAGATTTGCCGCAGACGCTCTAACGCCATACACTAGCAAGCTCACGCAAAGCCGCAAAGCCGCAAGGGACATGTGGTGCGGTTGCAGGGTTCAAGCTCACGCAAAGCCGCAAAGCCGCAAAGCCGCATATTGGGTTGACGCACCGCATCCTGTTGCGGCAATCTACAATCTGAAATCTACAATCTACAAGGCGATCCGCCGATAAACCGCCAACGTCTCGTGGGCGGCGTGTACCCACGAGAAGGTGGCGGCTCGCGCTACGCCCCGGCGGGCGAACTCGGCCCGCGCCGCCGCATCAGCCCAGAGGCCGCTAAGCGTCTCGGCCCAAGCCTCCACGTCGCGGGGTGGCACAAGCAGCGCCGCGTCGCCCGCGATTTCTGGCAGGCTACTGGTGTCCGCGACGAGGCACGGTGCCCCGCAGGCCATCGCTTCCAATACCGGCAACCCAAAGCCCTCGTAGAGCGACGGGTTGAGGTAGAGCCGACACGCTCGGTACAGCCAGAGCAGATCGTCGGGGGCGACGCTGCCTAGCCAACACAGCGCGTCGTGCAGACGAAGTTCTTGCGCGAGGGCGTAGATGGGCGCGTCAAGCCAGCCACGGGCACCCGCGAGGACGAGGCGGAACCTAGCTTGGGGGTGCCGGTCAAGACTGACCCGCAACGCCCGCAACAGCGTCGTCAGGTTCTTACGCGGCTCAAGCGTGCTGACGAAAAGCAAAAAGGTGTCGGCCTCAAGGCGGTGCCCATTGATGGTGCGCGTTGCGTTGGGGGGCAACACAAGCGGCGTAAAGTGAGGGGCGGCAGCCTCGTAGATGACGGTAATGCGTTCGGGCGGCAGATCCAGCTTGGCGGTGATGTCCTCACGGGTGGCCTGCGAGACAGTGATGACGGCCTCGGCGTCGTGGGCGGCGGCGCGCACTTGCCCGTAGAAGCGGCGTGCGGCGGCATCAAGCAGCGCGGGGAAGTGCAGGAAGGCCAAGTCGTGGATGGTGATGACGGCGGGACAGGGGCGGCGGCGCGGGGCGATAAAATCGGGGCAGTGCAGCCCATCCAGCCCCTGGCGCCACACCTCGACGGGCAGGCTCCATTGTTCGTAGCGGTGGTGCGGCGGGGTTAGGAGGGTCGCC
>CAIRDL010000775.1 GCA_903877345.1 uncultured Oscillochloris sp.
AATGGCCGGCACCGCCGCCGTTTGCAACTCAAAGGCACCAAGGTCGCACTTGGCGTTATAGCCGCGTGGCAGGTTGCGCGCATCAACCGTGACCGTTGTGCGACAGAGGTTGTCGCCCCTGGCAATGATGTCGAGCGCCGAACTTCCTGCTGACAGCGCCAGAGTCTGGGGCGCGTTCGTGGCACCATTCGCAGCGAGTGCAGTATCGAGAGAGGCACCGCTAGTTAGCGTGGGCGCATTGACGAACGTCCCGGTGGAATTTGCGGAACTCCCAACCAGGTTTGGCCCGGTGAACGTCGCCGTCGCTGTACCTCGGTTGGCAGCGCCGCCCGCGACGTTGCCGGGCTGATCGTTGTAGAAATCGGCCCCGGTGGTGCCGGTGTCGCCCGTATTGTTGGCGAGCAGGCTTCCTTCCAGCGTCGTCACACTGTTGACGACAGTCGCGCTATCATAGCCGAGGGTATACACCCCCGCGCCCCTGGCAATGCCGCCGTTGCCGGTGCCACTGCCCACCGCCGCCGTATTGTGGGCGATGGTCGTGTACTGAAGGGTGACGGTGCCGTTGAGGTTGAAGATCGCGCCGCCAAGGCCCGAGCCGCGCTCGCCAAAGTCATTAGCCGCATTGCCGCCCGTGGCGCTATTATTGGCGAAGGTACCATTGGTGATGGTCAGCGTGCCCGTGTGATTAAAGATGGCCCCGCCAAGGCCCGCGCCGCCACCGGAGTAGTTGGAGACCCCGCCGCCGCCACCGAAGCCGCCTTGGCTGCCACCGCCGCCGTTGCTGCCGCCGCCACCGCCGAAGCCGCCACCGCCGCTGCCACCGCTGCCATTGTAGTCCCCGCCGCCGCCGCCACCGCCGAAGCCACCGCCGCCGCCGCCGCTGCCGCCACCACCGCCGCCGCCGCTGCCGCCACCGCCACCGCCACCGCTGTTGTTAAGGGTAAGACCGCCGACGCCGAAGTTGCCGCCACCACCGTTGACGCCGCCGCTGCCGCCACCACCGCCGCCACCACTACCATTGCCAGCAGCAGTAGCGCTTCCAGAGGCAGCACCCAAGCCACCCATCCCATTGGAGGTGCCGCCGCCGCCGCTACCAGATGTGCCTGCAGCGCCATTCTCATTACAGCCAAAGCCCGCGCCGCCGCCACCGCCACCGCCAATACCACTGCCACCCGTACCTGGCCTGCATGCTGCGTTTGCGTTGGTGATACTACCGCCAAAGCCGCCGCCGCTGCTGCTACTGCCATCGCTGCCCATGCCACCGCCGGCACCACTGTTCCCACTGGTGGGGAGAGGTGTTCCGTTGCCGCCCGTGGCGCTGTTGCTGTCGAGCGTGACCCGCTCCAAGGTGAGCGCACCCTGGTTGAAGATCGCGCCGCCCATGCCGCCACCGCCGCCGCCGCCGTCAAAACCATCGCCGCCGCGCGCCTTGCCGCCGCGCAGGGTCACGTTCCGCAGGGTCAGCGTGCCCGCGCCGGGGCTGACAAAGGTCGTTGGGCTGGCCCCCACAAAGAAGAAGCGCAACCGCGTGGTCGCCGTGCTCTCGATCACCGCGCCATTGCCCTCGATCACGATGTCGCTGCTGATCGCGGGCAGCGCGTTGGGGCCGTACCAATAATTATCAGCCGCCGTCAGGGTGTAAGTGCAGCCGGAGTTCAGGCTAAGCGTGTTTTGTCCTTCGGGGTTGATCGTATTGTTGGCCGCATAGATCTTGGTGATCAGATCGGTGGTAGTGCAATCCACCGTGAGCGCTGCCGCGTGCGCGGGCGGGACGACCGCACCCTGGAACGGCAGGCTGATCAGCAGTCCGACCAGCGTCGCGCTGACGAGCGTGCGCCAGCGCCGCGAACGGGGTCGCATGGCGTGCGCTGGATCGTGTTGCCGTTCCGCCGCCGCGATCTGGTCGCTGAGCGAAAGGGGTGACGGCGCATCTGCGGGCTGCGCGAACTTCTGACCACGTTGCGGAAATGGACGGTGTCGGTGGGACATAGGGCCTCCGTAAGAACCTACGCGCTTTACGCTGCAAGTTGCAATGGCGAGCTAGGACAGTTCTCTGGCAAGCCCTGGTGGGTTCTGACCGCCGACGGTTGACCGCTTCCGACGGCGGTCGGCGGTCGGCGGTCAGCGGTCAGCGGTCGGCGGTCGGCGGTCGGCGGTCGGTGGTCGGTGGTCGGCAGTCGGCGGTCAGTAGTCAGCGGTCACAACTATTATCCCAGAAAGCACCGGGGCTGTCCAACACAGCCCGTTGACGACTCATGGCGGTTGCAAAGTCTCTGCATACCCCTCGGTGCTGCGACCTCATTGGGCGTGTTGTGCCAGTTGTTCGGGTTGAGCAGCGACCCCGTCACGACAAAGGTGACGCTACCTTTCTCTATAACACGACGTTTTTCCTTGACCTCACGCACCAACCGCCCACACCGAAACCATCCTCGCCACCTACACCCTCGCCGACCTCACCAGCGCAGACGAGCCGAGCCGCATCATACTCGCCTGCTATCGAAGCCTCATTTTGGTTGAAGACACCCGCGCCGGCTCGTTCCTCCGCCAGGCAGCGTTGCGGTTGCGGGAGCGGGCAGCCCGTTTGGCAAGTCCCGAGGCCCAAGCGACCTTCTGCGAGGCGGTGGCGGCGAACCGCATCCTTTTGGCCTTGGCGGAGGGTCGCGAGTTGTTCGTCCCCACGCCGCAAGCCGTGGTGCCATCGTAGACCCCAAGGCTGTCGCAAAGTCGCTCACGGTGGCCGACCGCCCGCTTTCGCGGGCGGCTGAGCGTCGGCGGAGATGGTTGACGGCAAAGGTGAGCTCGTAGCCATCAGGACTGCGCTTTCCCGTGGCGACCAGCCATGCCCCGAGGAATGCAAGGGCCACAACGGCTTTGTTGACCGTTGCCGATTTGCGGCGCTTGCGGATGACCTGCCCTTCCAAAGACGCCACGCACTGTTTTATGGCAGTAGCGCAAAAGGCACGCTGTGAGCTTTGTCACGCTGAGCGCAGCGAAACGTCCCGGCGGGCGCTATGGATGCCGAGACCCTTTGCTTCGCTCAGGGTGACATAATGCCGGGATGGGATGCTTAAGAAGATCGGCTTCCCCTAGTTGAAACCGCAGCTCTCCAGGCATTGCCGTACAGAGCACTCCATCTAGGGGGTGGCAGGAGGCCAGAGGCTGAAGCGACGATAGCCCTCCAGGTCAAGCGTGAGGCGCTGGAAGAGCCGGGTGACATTGCTCAGCCCGTAGCAGCGGCGCTTGAGCACCTTGAGTTTGTTGGTGAGCCCTTCGACAAAGCCACTCGTCTTCCGGTTGAGAACGTAGTTCGTAATCAGATCAAGCCAACGGTCGAGCATACCAAGCAGCGCGTCTGCGGTCACGTCTTCTTTGGTGGTCACATCGGTACAGGTGCTCGTGACCAACTACACCATCAAATGGCGCTCGTAGGCTTTGGTACGCAGCGCTTTCGGGTCATACCCGTCGAGGTGCTGGGTGGTGGTGGGATGGTCGTCACAGCACGGACAGACGTAGCCCGACCCCTGACCCCTTACGATGACTCAGGCAGTTGCTTGTTTGGCGGCGCGGGTGCACCGAGGATTTTGTTCGTGAGGTAGGTAGCGATTCGGGCGGCAGCAAGGCCAAGAATCAGATTGATAATGCCATACACAAAGCGTCGGCGCAGATCGTCTTCCATCGTGATTAGTTCCTCCGTCGGCCAAGAATACTGATAAAGTAGAGCAGTTGCGCGACTGACTGAGCGGCAGCAGCCACGTAGGTCAGCGCCGCCGCATTAAGCACTGCATTGACACCGTTCGCCTCCTCAACCGTGACCAGGCCATTACGCTGGAGCATCGCCTTAGCGCGGGCGCTGGCGTTGAACTCAACCGGCAGCGTCACCAAAGTGAAGGCCACCGCCGCCGAGAAGAGGATCACCCCGGCCACCGCAATGGTGTAGCCCAGTTGGCCCCCGCGCCCTGCAACCGCCCCCAGCATCAGGCCAATGAAGAAGAGGATCGTACCCAAATTGGAACCCAGATTGGCGATGCCGACAATACTCGCCCGCGCCTGGAGCCAGAAATACCCCTCTTTGTCTTGGGCGGCGTGTCCAAGCTCGTGAGCCACAATCGCCATCGCCGCCACCGAAGGCTGCGTCGAACTCTCAGACAGGCGCATCACTTTGCTACGGGGATCATAGTGATCGGTAAGCGTCCCGCCGATACGCTCAATCCGCACATGGGCCAAGTTCTCGTTCTGCATCAGCGTTTGGGCAACATCCATACCGTTGAGTCGTTTGGCACTTGGCACCTGCGACCATTTGCGAAAGGCCGATTGGACTTGGAACTGCGCCCACATGGCGAAGAGCATTGCTGGTAGGGCGAAGATGAAGTAGGTGAGGTCGAACATGCCGGTTTCCTTCGTCAGTTGAAAAAAACGCTGCGGTGACGATCCCCCCGTGGTTTGGCGTGGCCTATGAGACCGTAACGACGTAACGGCGGCAGTATAGCATGGACGCGCTAGGTTGTGCCAAGCCCTAGGTGCGACGTAAAGTTTGATATAGCAATCCTATGGAGGTTATTGCGCGGAGTCGAGGCTTTAGCCGGGTAGAGCCGCCTAAAGGCTCAACTCCTTTTCACAACCTGTGTAGGATTGCGATACAAGGTTGGCGTTCGCGGGTTCGTTGGGCTTTGCAGACGTAGCCGGGGCGTTTACACTCCCGGCGGGCAGGGGCTGACACCATAGGCCGCACCTTCAGGGTGCGGCCCGTTTGACACCGGGCCGTGCCTCGGTTACAATCGCCACAGTTCAGGGCGGGCTTTCCGCTCTCTTTTCTTGTTTGCAAGAAACCTGTTTTTGGTCGCAGCATCGGCACCCCTGCACGACGCAGACCGCCGCCCCGCAGACCGCTGCCCAAGGAGTATGAGACGTGTACGCGATTATCCGTGACCGCGGGATGCAGTACCGCGTCGAGCAAGGCCAGGTGCTCACGCTCGATCTGATCGAAACGGCTGAAGCTGGCAGTCAGCTTGAATTGGGCGAGGTGCTGCTCATCGGCGATGGCACGACCATCAAGGTCGGTTCGCCCCTGGTGCGTGGGGCTTCGGTGCAGGCCGAGGTGCTTGGTATGCGTAAGGGCGACAAGATTATCGTCTTCCGCTACCGCAACAAGAAGCGCTACCGTCGGCGCACCGGCCACCGCCAGCGCTATACGCAAGTGAAGATCAGCGCGATCATTACTGAGGAGTAGAAGGTTATGGCGCATAAAAAGGGTGTTGGCAGTTCGCGTAATGGTCGCGACAGCAAGCCGAAGATGCGCGGCGTGAAAGCCTACGGCGGCGAGCATGTCGTCCCAGGCAATATCATCGTCCGCCAGTGCGGTACCAAGATTAAGCCCGGGAAGAATGTCGGCCTGGGCCGCGACTTTACGATTTATGCCATGATTGAAGGCAAGGTCAAGTTTCAGCCTTATTCGCGTGACCAGAAAATGGTTAGCGTGATTCCGCTGGAGCCGCCCGTTGAGGTTGCTGCCCCCGCAGCCGACTAAAGCCCTAGACACGACCCGGACGGCCCACGGGGGCACACGCCTCTGGCCGCCCGTAGCGAGGAATATGACTATGAAGCAGGGTATTCACCCCAAGTACAATAGCGACGGGATTGTCTGCACGACGTGTGGCACCCGCTGGATGATCGGCACCACGCGCCCCAATCTGCGCGTTGAGATTTGCGCCAACTGCCACCCGTTCTACACCGGCGAGCAGCGCATTGTGGACACCGCCGGTCAGGTTGACCGCTTTATGAAGCGCCTGAGCGCCTCGCAGAACCGCCAAGCGGCTATCGAAAAGCAGCGCGGCAGTGCAAAGCCCCAGACGCCGCCGAAGAAGAGTTTGCTCAAGGAACTCTACGGCGACGATGCGTAGGGGCGTGATCCGTGATCTGTGACCCGTGACCGGACATCACGCATCACGCATCAAAGGGAGGGGCCAGCCTGAGTGCAATCCAGGCCGGCCCCTCTCTTTTGCTTTGACCAGCCCTGCGCTGCGGTTCGTTTGTACATAGTAACCAAGTAGCGGCACAAAGAGACTGGATCCATTGACTGTAGGCACTAACCTCGGTTTAACTTATACTCAGGGAGCATGATGTGAGCAAGCGAGTGGATAGCAACCGTGGAGTTGGCGAACAGTATCATTTCAATGAATGATCTGATGCTTGTTTAGCTTTTGAAACGCCACAGTGCGCCCTGAGTACGAAGTACCGACATAGCCTACCGTCGCTTTTGGCGCGGTGGCCCTACCAACCAATGCTGTTCTGGCGACGAAGCCTTCACGTAGTTTGTGCTGCGTGAGGGTTTTTTGCATGTCCACCGTTCTTGGTTTTTCGTGAAGGAAGGGAGCTCGTCTTGGAGGCAATTAACGGAGCTGACACGGCCTGGATCTTGGTCTCAAGCGCCCTCGTGATGCTGATGACCCCGGCCCTCGGGTTTTTCTACGGCGGTTTGGTGCGGCAGAAGAATGCGCTCTCGACCATCATGCATAGCTTCTTCATGCTGGCGTTCGTGAGTGTGCTTTGGGCGTTGGTTGGGTACAGCTTGGCGTTCAGCCCCAGCCTCGGCGGGTTTATCGGTGGGCTCGATTGGGTCGGTCTTAACAAGGTTGGGCTTGCGCCGAACACGGATTATGCGCCCACCATCCCGCACCAAGCCTTTATGATTTACCAGATGATGTTCGCCGTGATCACCCCCGCGCTCATTTCGGGTGCCTTCGCTGAGCGCAAGCGCTTCAAGGCGTTCATCATCTTCTCGGGGCTGTGGCTGCTGCTCGTTTACGCGCCTGTTGCCCACTGGGTTTGGGGCGTCGGCGGCTGGATCCGTGCGCTTGGGGCGCTCGACTTCGCTGGCGGCACGGTCGTCCACATCACGTCAGGCATCTCAGCTCTCGTCTGTGCCCTTGTCCTCGGCAAGCGCGTCGGCTACGGCACCGAACCGATGGAGCCGCACAACTCCACGTACACCATCCTGGGCACCGGGCTGCTCTGGTTCGGCTGGTTCGGCTTCAACGCAGGCAGCGCCCTCGGCTCTGGTGCGCTGGCGGTCTCGGCCTTCGTCAACACGCACCTGGCCGCTTCGATGGGAGCCTTGGCCTGGATGACGGCAAGCTGGATCCGCCACAAGCGCCCCAGCGTGATTGGCGCCGCTGCCGGTGCGGTTGCGGGTCTGGTCGGCATCACCCCGGCGGCGGGCTTCGTTACCCCGATGGCCGCCCTGATCATCGGCTTCCTGACGGGCGTCTGTTGCTTCGTTGCGGTGGAAGTTCTGGTGCGTGGGCGGGTGGACGATGCGCTTGATGTCTTCGGTGTTCACGGTGTCGGCGGGATCATCGGGGCGCTTGCCACTGGTGTCTTCGCCACCAAGACTATCAATGCCGCCGGGAACGACGGGCTGCTCTACGGCAACCCCAGCCTGCTGCTCACCCAGTTCTTCGCGGTTGCGGCGGTCGCCATCTAC
>CAIRDL010000776.1 GCA_903877345.1 uncultured Oscillochloris sp.
CGGGTCACGACGGAACAATTGAAAAGATCCGCTTCCCTGACTCCTTTTCACGATCTGGAGAGGATTGCTCTAGCGCAAAATCCTAGCAGATATGCGCTAAAACTGCTTGACCGTCAGACTTTTTAGTGGTATCACTACAATAGGGTTAAGGAACGGCCTTCGTTGCATAGCAGAGACCAAGCGGTCAAGCGTGCAACAAGAAGCTCATGAGCTTCATCTGAGGGCTTCGTCACAATTCCTGCGTATCTTAAGCCTAACGCATATGCTTGGAGTCGCAGAGAAAGTAGCAGGAAGTAGCGATGGAACGCAAATGGAACTGGCTTGGCCTGATCGTCCTCATGCTTGGCGGTTTGGCCCTTGTGGTGGTGCTGAGTGGGCGCTTACACTCACGCATAGCCTATAGCGGGATGGGTGGCGCGAGCGGCTATGAGCATGCCGCGCCCGCCGCGCCCGCCCCACCTAACGCCCGCGTCCAACGGGGACACAATAGCCCGCCCGCTGCTGCTGCCCAACCGCCGTTTCCCCAGCGTATGGCGCGCAGTAACCCCGGCTTCGCGCACGGCCACATGCCGATGAACCAGCGCTTCATGCCCAACGCTGGCTCCTGCTCGTTTGGCTTGCCCTTCGGCCCCCTTGGCATGCTCTTCGGGCTGATTGATGCGGTGAGCAAGCTGGTCGCAATGGGCCTCCTGGCATGGTTGTTGCTGCGGCTCTTCCAACAGCACCGAAGCGACCCGCCCCCGGTGGTACCCACGACGCCGGCTGGACACGACCCGCGCGTTGAGTAGTAGGGGTCAGGTACCTTTCGAGGCGCCTGAAGATCAGGCGTGACCTTAAGTTAATGCGCTTTCTCCCTGCGCCACGAGCAATCCGAGCTTGCCCCAAAGCTCGGATTTGTTGTATCCCCGCTGGCGCATTACGCAGCTACTCTTCGTGCGGCGGCTTGCGGAGGGCCTTGATGGTTCCGCGTCGGCGCTTCCCTGTCAGGCGTTCTGCGTGGACACTCCGACTGGGTCGGGTGCTTATCCGTGGGGTAACGACGGCACGAAGCAACTCCAATCGCCGCGCCAGACGGACAAAGGCGACCGCCAGATTGGTGGCCTGGGAGCGGCGTTCGGTCGCGGTCACGACGAGGCCACTGGGCCGATGGAGCAGCCGTACCCCCGTTGCGTTGCGGTTGCGGTGCTGTCCGCCTGGCCCACTTGCGATGAAGAAGGTCACCTCGCTCTCGCCCTCCAAAATCTCACGATTAGTGGCAAACACTTGATTCCTCGATTCGTCCATTGCTCTAGCTCCATAAAACTCTGCGCCGCACGCACCTTCACTTGGGTCGGCTTCCCCTACAATGGTGTAGCTCCAGGAACCCGCGTATGGCAACGCGCCGTCCGCAGTTCTTCCGGTCAACACCCTGAAAGCAGACATGGAGCGGCTTTTTTAACCTCATGACAATAACCCGTGGCCTCACCCTTGGCAAATTCGCCCCGTTCCACCGGGGGCATCAATACCTTATCGAGACGGCCCTCGCCGAGGTGTGCGAGGTGGTGGTCGTCATCTATGATGCCCCTGAGACCACCAGCATCCCGCTTCCCGTGCGGGCCGGTTGGCTCCGCACGCTTTACCCGACGGTGCAGGTGGTCGAGGCGTGGGATGGCCCGCTTGAGGTCGGCGACACACCAGCGATTCGACGGATCCACGAGCAGTACATCATTGAGCGCCTGAAGCTGCGTGGCATCACCCATTTCTACTCCAGCGAATTCTACGGTAAGCATATGAGCCAAGCTCTTGGGGCCATTGATCGCCGCGTAGACCCGGCGCGAACCATCATACCGGTTTCGGGCACCCAGGTACGCGCCGACCCCTACGCTTGGCGCGCCTACGTGCATCCGTTGGTCTACCGCGACCTCGTGACCAATGTTGTCTTGCTTGGCGCACCGTCAACCGGCAAAACCACCCTGGCCGCCCGCCTTGCCGATGTTTATGCCACCGTTTGGATGCCAGAGTATGGGCGCGAGTATTGGGAGCAGCACCAGGTCAATCGCCGCCTCACGCTGGCGCAGTTGACGGAACTGGCTGAGGGGCATTTGGCGCGTGAAGAAGCGTTGTTCGCCACCGCAAACCGCTACCTCTTCACCGATACCAACGCCATCACGACAGCCATGTTTGCGTTGGCCTACCACGGCACGGTGCCGCCACGGTTGGCCGAGCTTGCGGTGCAGGCCCAGAGTCGTTACGACCTCGTCATTGTGTGTGACAGCGCCATTCCCTATGCAGACACCTGGGATCGTTCAGGCGATGTGGAGCGGCAGGTCTTTCAGAAGCAAATCCTTGCCGACCTACGGATGCGGCGGCTTCCTTTCCTAGTGGTGCGGGGTGATGTGGCAACACGGGTGCAGCGCGTGGGCGCGTTGTTAGCTCGGCACCACAAGTACGCGAACCTGCTCGATGAGCACCTCTTCGGCCCGACGAACGATGCGACCGGCTAAGACAAGGCTCATGGCTCCTTTACAGTTGGGCCTACGCAGCGCGTTCTGCTACGTTCGACCTGAAACCTGAAACCCGACTCCTGAAACCTTGTCTAAGGAACCGCACCAATGGACAACCTTCTCGATGTCAACACCATCGCCTGCACCGTCCTCGGCTATCCTCTGAGTTACCTCGAACTGGTGGGCACCCTCTTCAACCTGTGGTCGGTCTGGCTCGTCATCCGCCAGCAACTCCTCACATGGCCGGTCGGCATCATCGGGGTGCTGCTCTTTATGCTGTTGTTCTACCAGATTCGGCTTTACTCAGACACCTTGGAGCAAATTTACTATCTCGGTGCAAGTGTCTACGGCTGGTGGCTCTGGGCGCGGGCGAAGGAGCGCCCCGAGCAGCCGTTCGTACCGTACCTCAGCAAAGGGCCAACGCTGGGGTTGGTGCTGCTGTTCACTATCGTACTTTCAGGCGCGACGAGTGAACTGATGAGTCGAGTTCACCTGTGGCTTCCGGCGCTCTTCCCGCAGCCCGCAGCGTTTCCTTTCCTCGATGCACTTACCACCATCATGAGCTTTAGCGCGATGTGGTTGATGGCCCAGAAGCGCTTGGAGAGTTGGGTCTACTGGATTTGCGTTGATGTGATTGGCATTGGTCTGTACTACGTGCAGGGCGTGCGTTTCATTGCCTTGCTGTACGTCGTGCTGTTGGGACTGGCGATCAATGGCCTCATCACGTGGCTACGTGCGGCGCGGCGTCCCGTCCCGGAGAGCGTGCAGGCTGTGTAGAATAGTGCCCTCAAGCTCACGCGGCTCATCGCCTGGTGGGATGCGCGACCGAAAGCCCAGACCCGTTCCACGCACGTTGCGGCGGCGCTTCGGCATGCCGGGATGACTCCGCTCCCGGTAACCTGAGCCTTCACGCAAGCGATTCGCCGACAGCATCCCTTAGCCGCCGGGCAACCTTCACAACCAGTGTGGGTTGAGACCGATACATCGTAGGGACTAATCAAGGCCAGTAGGACGCGCTCCGCCAACGGGGCGCTTCGTTATCTTGCCTTGGCGGCGGAATCTGCTCGAATATAACCTTGCCAGCCTTCACGAACGGGTGTACATGGAGTGTCA
>CAIRDL010000777.1 GCA_903877345.1 uncultured Oscillochloris sp.
AGCCAGCGTCCGTTGGCTAGGCTTGTCGAAGCCAGCGTCCGTTGGCTAGGCTTGTCGAAGCCAGCGTCCGTTGGCTAGGCTTGTCGAAGCCAGCGTCCGTTGGCTAGGCTTGTCGAAGCCAGCGTCCGTTGGCTGAGCTTGTCGAAGCCCGCGTCCGTTGGCTGAGCGTGTCGAAGCCCGCGTCCTGTTGCGGCAAAATCTACAATCCACAATCTGGCCCTAACGTCCATTTTACTCGGCCTGCGCTAACCCAGCGGCACTCGGCGGTGCCAACATGCGCTGGATCGTCGTTAGCAGGGTGCGGAGGCTCACCGGCTTCGCCAGGTAAACGTTCGCCCCCGCCGCTAGACAACGCTCACGGTCGCCCGGCATCGCCAGGGCCGTTAGCGCGAGAATTGGCACGGCGGCGCTGTTGGGTGCGGCCCGAATGCGTTGGATCTCCTTCAGCCCGTCCATTCCCGGCATCTGGATGTCCAGCACCACCACGTCCGGGTGAGTTGCCTGGACGTGCGCCACCGCTTCGGCCCCCGTTCGGGCCACCGTAACCTGGCACCCCTGGTAGGTGAGCATTTCCGCGTAGAGGGTGAGCGTGGGTTCGTGGTCATCCACGAGCACTACCCGTGGTGCTTGCGTCCATGTCGGGAGGTGCGTGAGCGGAGCTTGGGTCGTCAGAGCTACCACATTGTCCTCGCTACTCCAGGGTAGGCTGACGGTGAAACGACTGCCTTGCCCCGGCGTACTGATCACACTGATGCTGCCGCCGTGCAATTCCACCAAGCGCCGCACCAGGGTCAGCCCCAGCCCGACCCCTTCGTACTGCCGTGCGAGCCGCCCGTCTATCTGGGTGAAGGGCTGGAAGAGCCGGCCATAATCTGCTTCGGCAATGCCGATGCCCGTGTCCCACACCGTAAACATGATGCGGGCCTGTTCCCGATCCGCCGTGACCTCCAGGCCCACCGTTCCACCCGTCGGGGTAAATTTCACCGCATTGTCGAGCAGGTTGACGAGGATTTGGATCAGGCGACGCTCATCAGCATGGATGTCTAGCACCTCGTCCGTCACGGTGCAGAGCAGCTTGAGCTGTTTCTTTTGCGCGGCCGCTTGGACGAACTGCACGACCCTACGCCCGAGGGGTTCAAGTTCAATGGGATCAAGTTCCAGATTGGTGTGTCCTGCCTGGATGCGGGCCAAGTCAAGGATGTCGTTGAGGATGGTGAGCAGGTGACGCCCACTCTGGATGACGAGCCCCAACAAGTGCCGTTGCTGGTCATTGATGGGGCCGTACACCTCTTCTTCTAGGGCTTCGGTGTTGCCCAAAACGGTGTTGAGGGGCGTGCGGAGTTCGTGGCTCATCATGGCAAGGAATTCGTCTTTGAGCCGCAGCGCACGGGTCAACTCCGCATTGGTATGGCTCAGCGTTTCGGCGTGGGCCACCAGCGCCACCTCGGCCTGCCGTTGGGCCGTAATGTCCTCGAAAATGACATAGATCTGCGTCGGCGTCGTTGCCCCGGGGTCGAACTGTGGGATGATCTGGAAGCGGAGCCACTGGAGGGTTGTGCTCATTGGCGCGGCCAAACCCAGCACGAGATCGCGCACCACATGCCCGGTGTGGAGTGCCAGCATCATCGGATACGCCTCGCCGGTGACGCGCGTGCCATCCTCGTGGAACAGCGCCCAGGCGGGATCGAGCATCTGTCCGCTCACAATCGCCTCTTGGGGCATGCCCAGGATGCGCGCCGCCGCCGGGTTGGCCGCGATGGCCTGCCCCGTCGCGTCGTAGATGACCACCCCTTGGGCCATTTGGCTAAGGAGCGTATCGCAACGGGACTCACTGACGTGCAGGGCCGCTTCGAGTTCGGCGATGCGCGCATGTAAGCGCTCCACTTCAGGTGCGCGTGCGGCGGCGGGCGCAGATAGGGTGTCCATAGAGGGGCTTTCTCGATTTTAGATTGTAGATTATAGAGCAGTCCTATCCAGGTCGTGAAGAGGGGTCAAGGCTTCAGCCGGCTAAAGCCTTGACTCCTCTTTACGATTCCAAGAGGATTGCTATAGACTGTAAAGGCCAATTGATACCATCTGCAATCCACAAATGGCAGTCAGTGGTCTACAGGTACCACATCGGGAGCGGCACAACTGACCTGATTGCGGCCCGCGTGTTTGGCCGCATAGAGCGCCTCGTCGGCATGGCGGAAGAGCCATTCGGCGTCACCTTCGCCCGCAGGGTGCAGATCGGTGCAGGCAACACCAATACTAACCGTCAGGTGTAACGGTTGTCCCGCCGCGAGGGGCAGCGGGCTGTCCACGATCTGCGTACGGAGCCGTTCGGCGATGGCTGCTGCCTCCTCAAGCGAGGTGCCTGCCAGCACCACCAGGAACTCCTCACCGCCCCACCGGCCCACCCAGTCGTAGGGGCGCACGGTCTGGGTAAGGATCTGCGCGAGGTGGACGAGGGCCAGATCGCCCACCAGATGCCCGTGGAGGTCGTTCACCACCTTGAAGTGGTCAATATCGAGGATCGCGAGACTCAGCGGGAAGCCGTCCCGGTTCGCCCGCGCCAGTTCGGCAAGAATGTGGTCGGTGATTGCGAGCCGGTTAAAGAGACCTGTGAGTGGGTCGTGCCGCGCTTGGTAGGCATATTTGTCGTGGGCTACCCGCAGGGCAGCTTCGGCCTGCTTGCGCTCCGTCACATCCTCCACCAGATAGGCAAAGCGGCGCGGCCCGGTCGGTGGCCCAGCGATCAGGCTGACCGTCGCTGCCAGCCAGCGCGGCCCATTGACCGTCGTGTGGGGATACTCGAAGGCGACGGGGGCACCGCTTTGGAGGCAGGTAGCATAGTGGGCACACCAGAGTTGAATGTACGCCTGTGGCACGCCAATCGCACTTGCGCGGTAGGGGAAGGGTTGGTCTGCGGGTAGGCCGAAGAAGCGCAAGGTGGCCGCATTATTCGAGATGTGCTGAAGATCATGGTCAATGACTTCGACAATGCCCATCATTACTGCAGCGCTGTCGAAGAAGCTGTGCAAGGTCGCCTCGCTCACTCGTTTGGCCTCGTGATCCGTCGCTCGTTCCGTCACCAGTGCCGCCATAACGTAGCTGCTCGTCACGATAACCGCGAGATACTGTTGCGCGCTGAGGATGGCCGCGAGGAGGTTGGTGGTGGAGGCGACAAAAACCCCTTGACCGCGCACGGCCCCCAACAAGATCAGGCTGGCGAAGAATAGGGTGACCACGGTGGTGCCACGCATTTGGAAGCGCAGCACCGCCCAAATCAAAAACGGGAAGAGTGGATAGGGCGCCATCGCACCCGTGCGGGTGTTCGCAACAAAAATGCCCCCGCTGATGAGCAGGAGGCACAGGATTAGGCCGATAACCTCGGCGAGGCGCCTGCGTGGGGTTGGTAGGGTGAGCGGGGCGGGGCCGAGCCAACTGAGGACGAGGGGTGTGAAGATGAGGAGGCTGCTGCCATCGGCGACGAACCAGATCTGCCAGGCGAGCCAAAAGGGCGTGCCGAAGCTCGCCCAGACCACGACAGCGCCCAAAAGTGCCGTGAGCGCGTTGCTCGCCAGGGCTGCCAGCATCACGAGGCCGAGGATGTCGCGTAGGCGGTGCATTGTCAGGGGGGCTGCTGCCCAGCGCCGCACGAGGGTGGCGGCGAGCAGCGTGGCGGCGAGGTGCGCGAGGGTCAGGGCGAGGCTGATGAGCGGCGGGGTGCGCGCCAAGAGTTGGGCCAGCCCTGTGGCAAGGCCCGTGCTAAGCAGCAGCAGCGGCCATTCGTCCGGCACGGTGAGGAGGAGAAAGGCCAAGAGGAGGCCGCTAGTCGGCCAGATGGTGGCGATGGTGGCGGGGGGAACCACAAACCAAGTCAGGCCAAGCCAGGTACTTGCGAACGCAAGCACCCCTACCCCCAGCGTGCGTACGATGCGTGCCTGCATAAGCTCACCCGCAGTCAGTGCAGTCCCGGAAGCCACACGGCGAACGAGCGCGCCTGGGGCTGGATTGCGCTGGCCTGCGACGTGGCCTAGGCACGCATATGTTGCGTTGCGTTGCGTTGCGTTGCGATGCGATGCGATGCGATGCGATGCGATGCGATGCGATGCGATGCGATGCGATGCGATGCGATGCGATGCGATGCGATGCGATGCGATGCG
>CAIRDL010000778.1 GCA_903877345.1 uncultured Oscillochloris sp.
CAGATGCCCCAGTTGATGCTCAGGGCGGGGCGCTGCCGGGCCTGCCGATAATGGGCGAAGGCGTCCAGAAAGCTATTCGCAGCAGCATAGGCAGCCATCCCCAGGTCGCCCGTCAGCGCCGTGATTGAGGAAAAGCAGATAAAGAAGTCCAGCGCTGTGGTGGAGGTGAGCGCATCAAGATGCCAAGCGCCCGCCAGCTTCGGCAACAGCACTGCGTCAAAGTGTGCCCAGTCACCCTGCTGTAGCAAGCTACCTAGGTCGTGTGCAGCGGCGGTATGGACAATCCCAGCCAAGGGGTAAGCCGGGTCAAGCTGCGCCAGGATTCCGGCGACATGGGCACGGTTGCTCACATCGGCCTGCGCCACCAGCACCGTTGCCCCCAGGGCGCGCAACGCCTGGATCTGTGGTTGTGCCGCCGGTTGCGGCTGACTGCGCCCCAACAGCACCAGCCGACGGGCACCTTGCGTCACCAGCCAGTGCGCCACGAGCAGGCCCAGCCCACCCATGCCGCCGGTGATCAGATAGGTCGCATTCGCCCGGATGGTGACGGCAGCGGCGGGCGACGGGCGGCTTTGATGGCGCACCAAGCGCGCCCGGTAGCGTACTCCGTCGCGTAGCGCAAGCTGGTTTTCCATATCCCCAGCGCGCTGCGCTACCTCGGCTGCCAGCGCACGCGCCTGGGAGTCAATGGTGCTCGTCTGATCTAGGTCAAGACAGACACATTTCAGCGCGGGATATTCCAGGGCAAGCACGTTGCCCATGCCCCAGAGCGGTGCCTGCGTCACGCCGGTCACTTGGTCGGTTGGCTGCACGGCCTGTGCGTCGCGGGTCACGAGCCATAAAGCGGGAAGGGGCGAGGACAATTGCCCCAGCGCCTGCACCAGTTGCAGCACGCTGCCACAGCCATGCCGCGCCGCCACAAGCGGATCGTCCGCCGGGGCGTCAAGGCTCCAGAGATGGACAATGCCGTGCAGCATGGGCAACGCCGCGAGGAGGCGCTGGTAATCCTCCGCCCGGTGCGGATTACTTGTGACGCGGTCGGCTCCGCTGGCCTGATAGCGCTCACCGGCAGCCACACAGATCGCCAGTTCGCCGCGTTGCTGCAATTGGCTGGCAAGTGCCGCGCCCACGCCAGTCGCATCAGCAAAGATCAGCCAAGGTCTACCGCTGACGAGCGGCTCGGCGTTGGTCGCTTGCGGCTGTGCCTGCCAGACGACCTCGTACAGCCAGTCATTCAGCCTAGCTTGGAGCGCCTGCTCGCGCTGTTGGGCCACCAGCAACGCAACGATTTCGGGGAGCGCAGCGCGGCTTGCCGCAGAGAGTTGCCCATTGGCGCTTAACGCTGCCACCAACTGCTGCACCTCACCCTGCTGAAGCTGCTCAACCAAAGCTGTCGTCGGAACGCTTGCTGGGAGGCGAGCAGGTACTCCGTCCGGCTGCTCAAACCAGTAGCGCTGGCGTTGGAACGGGTAGGTGGGCAGGATCAGTTTGCGGCGCGGATAGTGCTGGTCAAAGGATTGCCAATCCACCGGCACCCCGCGCACATACAGCGCCCCCAAGCTCGTCAGCAGTTGCTGCCAGTCACTGTGGCCCTCGCGCAGGCTCGGCGTCAGCAGCAGGGGCTGGGTCGCCGTGTCGAGCACCTGCCCCGCCATGCCCAACAGCGTCGCCTGCGGGCCGATCTCCACCAACGCGGTGCAACCCTGCGCGTACAGCGTTGCCACGCCAGCGGCAAAGCGCACCGGGTTACGCAGGTGTTGCCGCCAGTAGGCCGGATCGGTCAACTCAGCGGCGACAACGCGCCCAGTCATGCTGGAGACGACGGTCAGGTGCGGGGGCGCGAGCTTCACCCCGCGCACCGCTGCCGCAAACGCATCCAGCACCGGGTCGAGCAGCGGCGAGTGGGCAGCCACCGGGATGGCGAGCGGGCGCACCGTGAAGCTAGCCGCCTGAAGCGCCGCGCTCACTTGAGCCACACTGGCGTGACCACCGGAGAGCACCACGCTCTTGGGGCCATTGATCACGCCGATGCTCACGTCGCTAAATGCAGTGACAAAGGGAAGCACCTCGGCCTCAGAGGCTAGCACCGACACCATGCTGCCGACGGCCCGTTCCATCAGCCTGCCGCGCTCGATGACGAGGCGCAGCCCATCCTCCAACGCGATGACACCCGCAGTGTAGGCGGCGGCGAAATCCCCCAGGCTATGACCCAACACCACAGCAGGTTGAATGCCCCAAGCGCGCCAGAGATCCGCTAGGGCACATTCCAGCGCAAAGTTGACGGCCTGCCCGCAGGGATGCGAATCCATCAGGTCGTTATGCTCCGGCGGCGTCGCCGGGTAGAGCAACTCGATCAAAGAGCGCCCCAGTTCGGCCTGTAGTACCAGATCACAGCGCTCCATGACGGCGCGAAAGGTGGGTTCGGTCGCATAAAGTTCGCGGCCCATGCCGAGGTACTGCGACCCCTGGCCCGTGAACAGAAAGGCGATCTTGGGCGCAGCCTGCTGTTGACTCACCACGCCGGTGCTGAACCCAGGGGCCAGCGGGTCGTCGCTATAGGCCGCCAGTTGGGTCTGGAGGCTTGCGAGCGAGTCAGCGGTCATACTCAGGCGATGCGCGAAGTGGTTGCGCCCGGTAGAAGCGGTGTAGCAGAGATCGCCCAGGGCCAATGTCGGCTGGGCTTGCAGCGCCGCGCTATAGCGCCGCACCAACGCCTGAAGCGCCTCTTGGCTGCGGGCCG
>CAIRDL010000779.1 GCA_903877345.1 uncultured Oscillochloris sp.
ATTCTGATGGGTTGTCCGAAGGCCGTAGAGGCGGCTCGCGAGCCGCCTCTACCCATCATTTTTGCTCGGACGGTGTACTAGGACGACTTTTGCGATATTGCCTAAAACCTGTAGTCTAGCGCCAATGCCGTAGCCGCCAGACCCCGAGGTAAGCAACGGCAGCGCCAACGAAGGCAAAAGCCAAACCGATCCACGGGAGGAAACTGGCCGTCTCGCGCTGGCTAGCGATGTACCGTTGGCGCGTACCACCGAACAGCCATTCGGCGCGCACCGTGTTGCCTTCGCGGCTCGGGGCCACCACGCCCAGCGCCAGCACCGGACGACCGGCGATCATGCCTGTGTAACGCTTCGTGCCCTCCTCGGTTTGGCTATTCCAGTTAAGACCCTCCTCCTGCCATTGCTCGTGGGTACCGACTAGGGCGTAATCCTCGTTACTGACTTGGACGAGACCGCTGGTTTCAATGAGGAGCGGCGGGGTTCCGCGCTCATCCTCAACCCACTGGTCGTCCCCATGCTCGTCCGCCCCGCGAAACTCCTCGCGGATGTAGGCCACAAAGGCGTGGAAGCGGGCCGGATTGCGTTTACTGAGCGTCCCCTCGACCAGCAACGTCGTGCCGAGGGCGCTCGTTGCGACAACCGCCGCACTCGCCGGAACAAGCTGTTCAGCGCGGTTGGCCCCGGCGCGGGCCTCGTTCGCCAGCTTTACCCCAATGAAAGCGCCGAGGCCCACGAACAGGAGTCCGAAAATCAATAGAAAAGCTCTGACAGCCAAATGCACGGATTCATTCCTTGTCTAGGGCATGGTTCAAACGAACTTCACAGTTTAGCGAGCCCACGCAAAGCCGCAAAGCCGCAAAGAGCATGGGGTAGGGTTGAATTGTGAAGCTGAATCTGTCGCTTCTGAAGCATGCCTAGCGTTGCGTGCGCGGCGCACGGTTTGCCGTATACTCTGACGAGGCCCAGGTTCGTGGTTCCTTCGCTCGCCCCGAACCCTTGGTTGCGGCAAGCCAAAGCTTTGCCGAGGGCCACAAACCCGCAAAGGAGTATCCATGATTTGGTTCTATGCTGAGGATATTGTAGCGTGGCTTGAGCTTGACCCGAATCAAGCCTATGTGCCGGTCGCCGAGCTTGCGGCCCGCCTTGGGCTGACGGTAGCGAAGGAGGAGCGGCGCGTGCGGGCGCATGGGCAACTTGGTGCGGCAGCGCGGCGGCTGGCGGTCGCGACGGACGAGGGCGACAGTTTGGTGCGGCTCTGTCTCAAAATCGAGTTGGTGCCGCTCTGGCTGACGACCGTTGACCTGGGTGAGGTGAGCGAGGCAGCCGCCCAGGCACGGCTCGCGCTCTTTCAACGTGAAGCTGCCTCGGCTCTTTGGCAGGCGTTTCGGCCACAAGGTTTTGATAGCGGCGATTTGCTTGTTGCGCCGAGGCAGCACCAAGATCACGCGGAGCAGGCGTATGTGGGGAGCATGGCGGTCGCGGCGATGGCGCGCCAACAGATGCTGCTTGAGCGGCAACTGAATGCGCCGCACGATGACGACCTTGGGCCGAGTGCCGAGCCTTGGGCTACTCAGGCGCGCATGTTGGATGATCCGGCGGCGACACGCTTGGCCCAGACCGTGCGCAAAGTTGCCCGTACCCTTGGCGAACGAACGCGCCGCAATGAGTACTGGGGTGCGCTCAGTGGCTTGTTCCGCAACTTTGGGCTGGCGTCCTACCGTCGCATGCCAGCCGGACGGCTGCACGAAGCCCTCGAATGGCTCGAACGCTGGTACGGTGATCTGATGGGCGAGCCTGAACCGCCCCCGGATATTTGATTGATCCGAAAGGGGTGATCCGTGCGGCACCTTGACTAAGGGAAGCGGAAAAAATAAAACGTCTCGTCACCGCTTGACCCGTGATGCGTGATCCGTGATCGCTCAGGGTGCGGCCTCGTCACGGATCACGCATCACGGGTCACGACGGAACAATTGAAAAGATCCGCTTCCCTAAGAGATGTCAGATTCATCACAAAGACACGAAGGTACGCAGATGCCAAACATGGCTACGCAGCCTTTGTGCCTTTATTGTCCCATCGCGGGAGATCGGTC
>CAIRDL010000780.1 GCA_903877345.1 uncultured Oscillochloris sp.
CTCTTCCACCAATTACCACTCCAATGTGCGTGCCGTCGCCGCAATGCCCGTCGTCCGCGAGGGACGCATTCTCGGCGTGATCACGCTCGTGCATCACACGCAGGGGTTCTTCAGCGAGGAACACGTCGAGTTGCTCAGTTCCGTCGCGGCCCAAAGCGCCGTGGCCCTTGAGAGTGCCCAACTCTTCCGCCTGACCCAACGCCAGAAGGAGTTGCTCGCCCGCCGCGCTGAGGAACTGCGCAAGGTGAACGAGATCAACGCCTACCTCTCTGAGTTGATGGCTCCCGATCAGGTGACGCGCCTGTTGGTCTATATGATTCAGCAGCAATTTGGCTTCCCCCAAGTCTGCCTGTTCATGCGTGAAGATGAGGAACTCGTGCTCCAGGCGGCGGCAGGCGGTTTGGGCACACACCCGCCGACTAAGGTGCGTTTTCCGCTTGATTATGGCCTGAACGGGTGGGCTTTTACGCAGCATCAGGTGGTGCGTGTTGACGATGTGACCCGCGATGACCGCTTTCAGCCAACCTTTCCTGATGATGCGAAGGTGCGTTCGCTTTTGGTGGTGCCGATTCTGCTGCGCCGCGAGGCGTTGGGCACGCTTGATGTGCGGAGTGCCGAGCTTGGGGCTTTTGGCGTAAGTGATGAGGCGATGCTGAGTACGATTGTGAACCAGTTCAGCATTGCCCTCAGCAACGCCCGATTGTTGGAAAATGAGCAGCAACGCATCTTTCAACTCAACCAAGTCAATCGGCTTTCCGTCGCCATCACCGCCCGGCTCGACGCGCCCCAGAATCTCCAGCTTGCTGCCGACGCAGTAGCGCTGATTTTTAATGTGCAACAGGCTGGGCTGCTGCTTTTTGGGGAAGGCGACCAGCACGGGCTTTTCCATATGGCGATCCACGGCGAGACGACCGCCTACGATGCCGATCTAACCCCCCAGATCTTGGCCCACCCCGAGTTGCAAGGGCTGGTCGCCCACATGCGTGAACCGCAACTCTTGCGCGGGCTGCGTGAACGGCCCGCTTTCACGGCGCTCCGGGATTTCCTCAAGGCACGTAACGTTGACGATGTGCTGCTCGTGCCGTTGCTCGCCGGCCAACGCAGCCTCGGGGTGCTCTGTGTTGATGCTACGGGGCGCGAGGAGGGTTTTGGGCAAGCTGACCTCGAATTGTCAAGCACGGTCGCCAGTCTGATTGTGCAAGTGATCGAAAATACACGGCTCTACCGGGTGGTGACTGACGAACGTTCGACCCTCGACGCCGTGCTGCGCGGGGCGACCGATCCCATTTTGCTGGTCGGCCCCGAGCGCGAGCTGCTGTTGGCAAACCGCGCCGCCGAGACGCTTTTCAACCTGCGGTTGAGCGAACAGCGCGGGCGACCGTTGCGGGCGGCGCTTGATGCCGGAGCGTCGGCTCTGGCGCAGCTGATTCCGCTGCTTGATCGCCAGCATCAGGACAATGGTGCCGCCGAAATTCAGTTGCCGAACGACATCACCTATAGCGTTAGTATCGCCCCCGTGCAGAGCAGCGATGACCAACCGTTGGGCAAAGTGACGGTGTTGCGCGACATCAGTCCAATCAAACGGCTTGAACGCCAAGAGCGGGAACGCGAGCGCGCCGTCTTCCGCCGCTACGTCTCGCCCCAAGTGACGGAGCAATTACTTAATGCGGGCGATGCGTTTGGCGCGCCGACAGAGCGCGAGGTGGCGGTCATCTTCGCCGATATGCGCGGCTTCACCACCATCACCGAGCGCACCGACCCCCGGGTGCTGATCGAGCGCATCCTGAACCGCTATTTCACCGCAATGACCGAAGCGCTCTACGCCCACGACGGC
>CAIRDL010000781.1 GCA_903877345.1 uncultured Oscillochloris sp.
ACCTTTAGCATGGGCAGCATGGGCGACGATCAGGGGGCAGACGGCGATGAAAAGCCTGCGTTCGACTGCCGGATCAGTCGCCCCTACAGGTTGGCCCGCTTCCCGGTGACGAACCGCCAATACTTCGGCTTTGTCGAGGCGTTGGCGGGACGCGGGGCCGAGCAGGCGCTTCAGGCAGCCCAGGCGCTTCGCCCGCTGATGGCCCAGCACGAACAGACACCAGAGCAGTTTCGCCCGCGTTATTGGCCGGGGGCGCGCTACCGGGCGGGCGAGGGCAATCACCCCGTGGTGGGCGTGACGTGGTACGCGGCCACGGCGTATGCCTGGTGGGCCGACGCCTACCTGCGGGCGTTGGGTCGTTTGCTGCCTGGTGAGAGCGTGCGCCTGCCGACCGAGGCCGAGTGGGAGCGTGCCGCCGCCTATCCGTCGGTGCTGCCGGGTGGCAACCCCCGCGCCGAACGCCGGACGTACCCGTGGGGCGACGTTTGGCCCGATTTGACAGATCCGGCAAACGAGCGTATAAGGGGCAGCATCCCGGCGAACACAAGGGAGAGTGGCATCGGCGGCACCTCGGTGGTGGGTATCTTTCCCCACGGGGTGGCTGCCTGCGGGGCCGAGGAGTTGGCGGGCAATGTCTGGGAATGGTGCAGTACGCCCAAGCTAGATTACTCGTTTACGGGCGAGCCAGCAGCAGAAACTCTTTACACTGTGAACGGGCGCGCTAGTAGTACATATGTGCTGCGCGGCGGTGCCTGGGACGACAATCAGGTCGTCGCTCGCTGCGCCTACCGCTTCGACGACAACCCGCACCACGGCCTCGATATCAATGGGTTGCGTCTCGCCCATTTGTTCTCCTCTCCGTAGACCTGTCAGGTGCGCGCAACGGACGCTGTTACACCCACGTAACTCCTCCCGAGCGCGCACCTGACAGATAGTACGTTGCGGCGACCGTGGGGCCAAGTTTTTTCATCTGCCAGGGCCGCAACACCGCCGTTCGGAGACCTGTCAGGTGCGCGCAACGGACGATCTCGCACCCACGCAACTCCTCCCGCGAGCGCGCACCTGACAGGTCTTGCGGGGGCTGTTCGCCCGCACCGCATAGTGTCCATGCACCCAAGGGACTTTCGCTGGCCTGCCTGCCAAAAAAATCGCGGCGGGCTTTTACACAAGGTCTTGCGGGAGGGGTGCGCTTTTTTATGCTGCCCCATGCGGCTTGCGCTTGATCAATGCTCCCAGGTCATGCAGTGGGGCGTAATAGCCCCGGGCAATCATCGCCGCCAAATTAGTATTTGCTGCCTCAAGGGTGATGATGCTCCGCTCAACGGCCAACACCAGACAGCCGATTGAGCCCGCTAGGCCGATCTTCTGCCGTCGCGCTTCAGCCCGTGCGGCGCGATCATCGGTCAACAGGAGCCAGCCACGGTGCTTGGCGATGGTCAGGCACGCGGCTTCACCATAATGCAGGCCCACCGGCAGGGTGCCATAGTGCTGAAGCTCCGCAGCGCCCTCCAGACTGACAAGTTGGAGCCAGCCAGTGCTTGACAGTGGCGCGATCAGGGCTTCAATGCCATCCAGAAAGCTGTACCCCTCAGCCTGCCCATCCAGAAGTTCGCTGTAGACCTCAGTGGGTAGGTAGAGCCTACCGAAGAGCTGGCGCAATACGTCGAGTTGGCCTATCGTTGCGAAGTTGATCAGCACCGTGGTGTTGGTGATCACGCTCATGATCGATACTCCAGCGCAGCACGCAATGCTCTGACCTCTTCTGCGGCCTCCTCCTCTGTCTCCGCGCCTAGCGCGGGCGTAATGCCGCGCTCAAGCAGGATCTCGCGCATCTGCGGCCAACTTACGCCGCTAAGTGCCGCCGCCTTTGCTAGAGAGAGTTGCCCCTGTTGGTAGCGATGGAGCGCCAAGCCAATGCGTAGCTCTGGCCGCGCTCGTAGGAGATGGCGCAGCGCGTCGCGCACCACCTCGTCTTCATTTCCGTAGAGGTGCGCGGCAACAAGCTCTTGGGCAATCGTCATCAGTGGCTTCCTTTCTCTATTCACTGGGCCTCAAACACCGCCGCAACCTGCACACTGAACCCGGCGAGCAGTTTAGAAATCGCGTGGTCGCCACGGCCAAAGACGCCGTATTCGCTGTAAGCATCACCGTTGAGTACCAGCACCGTGATGGTCGCGTTGAGCGGGTTGACGATCCAGTATTCGGGGATGCCCGCCTCGGCGTAGTCAAGGGGTTTTTCCTCAGTATCACGCGTTGGCCGGTCGGGGCTGACAATCTCAATGACAAGATCTGCGCCGAGCCAATACTCGTTCTGATTGCGCGGGTCGTGGGCGTTACACAGCAAGAGCAGATCCGGCTCACGAAACTTGCCTGGGCGCACTTGGAGCCGTAACGGGGCGAAGAGGACTTTCCCGCCTAGTGGGCGAAGGAAGTGGAGCAACAGTTCGTACAGGTAGGCGAGAATCACCTGATGGTCGCGGGTCGGCATGGGGAGCACCTCAAGCACGCCGTCGGTAAATTCGATGAGGTGGTTGGTCTGGTTCGTCAAGCGCAGGTATTGCGTAACGCTCCAGAAGCCTTGGAGGGGCGCGAGATCGAGGTCTAGGCTATCGGCGGCGCGCATGAGGCGCAACGTCGTCGCTTGGGTGTCAAGGGGCATCGCAGCAGTCCTTTAGCCAAGATTTCAGATTGTAGATTGCAGATTTGCCGCAACAGGCCATTTCAGCTTGCCAGTTGAACCCTACAACCACATGCTCCTTGCGGCTTTGCGGCTTTGCGGCTTTGCGTGAGCTTGCTAGACTGTCAAGCCAGTTTGCGTCTCTACCGCCTAAATTGTAGCATGTGCGCCCCTGCTGTCACCCGCGTAGCTCACGCGCAAAGCAAGAGGCTGTATAATGGCGCGGGAGAACGCCCGCCGTTCGGGCGCATTGGAACGCGGTCAGGAGTACCTAGTGCCCATTGAGTTTGTTAAGTGTCCTACCTGCAAGCAGAAACTTGCCATTCTAGAGTATGTGACGACCGGCACCCTGGTAGTCTGTGCGAATCTGAAGTGCGACACCAGCCTCCGCATCATCAGTCGCGGCCCCGTTCGGGTCGAGGCGGTGCCTGAAGCGGAAACCTACAAGGCCGATTACCGGCCCGCGTCGTATGGCTAAGCCCGCACTACCCGTCAGCCGGTGGCCGATGATGAGGCGCACCCTGGTGACGGTCATCCTCAGTCTCCTGCTCAGCGGCTGTATGGTGATGAGCGGGGAGGCGACTAGTAAAGATATGCAAGTGGGCAGCGGCAATCTGCTCACGAGCTTTGTCAGCGCCGAGGGTAGCGCTACGCGGGTGTTGGAAGTCGGGACACCTGCGACAACCGTGCAGGTGCTCGTAATCCTTGAGGTCGAGACTGGCGACCTTGACCTCACGTTTGGGCAACCCGACGGAACGGTGGCCTTCAGCGTGACTTCCCGCCCCGGCACCCAAGTCACCCATGCGGGCACGGTCAACACCGATGCTACGGGGCAGTTGCACTACACCGTTAGCGCTCGCGGTGCCCGCAACGGGGTCTACCAGATGCTCGTTCAGCCCTAAAGGCAAGGTTTCAGGTGCCAGGTGCCAGATTTCAGGTTTGTCGTCCGTAGTGTAGGGTTCCAGCGCTACTGGCACGTTCTGTGCTAGACCCGACTCTTGCAGCCGCACGCGCCGCTCCCTGACAGCCAATTCTCAGCTTCCTCTCATCAACTGACAAGCACCGGGATGCCGGGCGGTGCGTCATAGAGGTGGATCCCAGTTTCTAGCGTGGCCCCCTACACTCCACGAGGAGAAGTTCTTATGGAACGTGCCCTTACCCTCAAGGCCGACCTGCGGGTCTGGCAAGATGAGCGTTTCGGCCAACTCTGGCGGGTGGCCTACCGTGATGGCGATGACGAGAAGGTGGTCACTTTCCCCGACACCGAGGCGCTCGGCGACTTCATCGCCGAACAGTTCGGCTTGGCCCTGCTCGAAACCAGCGACATGAACGAACTCCCCGCTCTCGTCGCGTAGCGTTTCGCCTGTCTTCCACTTCGCATCAGAGAACCGCCGTTGCGCCCAACGCTCCCGGTCACCCGCAATGCCATGCAGGGTTGCACCGGGGGCTCTTTGTTGCGGCCCGCACCGGAATCCCGCAGTTGACGGATCCTGATCCGCGTGGTAGGATTTGCCGATCTGCCGAGGTAGCTCAGCGGTAGAGCAAACGGCTCATAATCGTTAGGTCGCGGGTTCGAATCCCGCCTTCGGCACCAACGGACGAGTGGCAATGGTCACTCGTCATTTTTTTATCCACAGTTAGCCATGACCCTTCAGCTACGGGTGCGTGCGTTCCTCCACACCCAGGCGTTGTTCCGCCCCGACGCCCTGCTCTTGGTTGCGGTCTCGGGTGGCCCTGATTCCCTTTGTCTGCTGCACGTACTGTGCGCGTTGCGTGCCACGGGTGGCCCTGCGCTCCACGTTGCTCATCTGGATCACGGGATGCGCGGCGAACAAGCGCAGGCCGAAGCGGCGACCGTCGCGGTTACGGCAGCGCTGTGGGGCGTTCCTATCACCATTGTC
>CAIRDL010000782.1 GCA_903877345.1 uncultured Oscillochloris sp.
CGCAGGCGAGGCAAGCGGGTCGGTCCACATAATCAGTGCGTCTTCGCCATTGTCGGTGTAGTAGCGGGTGCGGGGGCCTGCGGGCTGAAAGCCATACTTGAGGTAGAGGCGCTGTGCAGTCACATTGCTAACGCGCACCTCAAGGGTAATCTGGTCGGCCCCAAGGTCATAGGCGTGGTCAATCAGCGCGTTGAGCAACAACTCGCCGAGACCCTTCCCGCGCTGACTCGGCTCCACGGCGATGGTCGTTACGTGGGCGTCGTCCACCGTCAGCCACAGGCCACCGTAGCCGACGATGGGCGTAGCACTTGGGACGACCGCCTCGGGCGGTTGGGGGCGAAAGATGCTGACCAGTTGGCTAAAGATACCGATGCGCTGGGGATTGGGGGCGGTGACTAAGGGCAACGGCAGTGGTGGCGGGGTAGCGACCGTAGTGCGGGCAACGACGTAGCGGCAACTCTGCGTATTGTAGATCTCACGGCGGTAGGCGTTGGGCGACCACAAGGTCGTAAAGCTCTGGCTTTCGATGGCTTGGACGGCGGGGATGTCCTCTTCGGCCATTGGTTCAATGAAATAGTCCATCGGTCGCTCCGCGACAGACCCGCTAGTACCGACGCGGCAAGGGCGGGTGCGGCCCGCCCTTGCTCGCGCCCAGGTGCGACCGGGCTACGGCTTCAGCGGGGTGGCCGCCTCGGCGGTGAACAGACTCTGATAGGCTCCGTCTTTCCCGAAGCCGCCGCCGGTCTGGAAGGTACCTGTGACCTCAACCAAGCCCCAGACGTAGCTATTGTTGGGGCCGACGTTCAACGCCGCCGACTTATCGGGCGGGAAACCCTCCATCCAGATGGGGGTGCCAAGTGGTTGCGGACTCGTGCCATCCTCTTCGGTCGAAACACCTTCGGCGAGGACATAGATCACCGAGTTCCAGAAATAGAAGCCCTGGGTCGTGATCTTCTGGCCGTTGTAGGCCCCAGGGTTGCGCTGGAGTTCGGCGAAGCTGACTTTATCGGCGCTCAGGGGCGTGGCGTCGAGTTTATGCTCAACCCGCTTGACCTGCTCGATAGGTTCGGCGTGGGTCACAGTGAGTTGAAGCTTGTACTGACCGCCGGGGCCGAAGCTCCCACTAGCGCTAAACTGACCGGCCACACGCACAAAGCCGTAGACCGCATCGCCGGGGCGGTGCAGGGCGGCAGTCACATCAGCGGGGAAACCTTCCAGCCAGATCGGATCGCCGAGGGGCTGTGCATCGAGGCCATTATCGAGGGTACTCACACCAAGGGCCAGCACAGAGAGGGCAGGGCTGCCGGGACGCCAGAGGTAGGCTCCGTCAATGGTAATTGCTTTGCCGTTGTAGTCTTGGGGGTTGCTGGTCACCTGTTGGACGTAAAGAGGCGAGCCTGAGGAACCGCCTGGCCCGCTACACGTAGCCAGCACCATGGAGGCCACGCAAAGGAGAAAGGCGAGCGACGTGGCTCGCCAGGGTAGCCAAAACATCTGTGAAGCCTCCTACCAGAGCTAGTCTGGGGGCCGGGGTGCGGTGCGAACTGGGTGCGGGCACAGCGCGAGGTAATCAGGAAGGGCGAATCCGCAGCACCGCAGTGCGGGCCGATTATACCAGAAGCATTTGAGCGGGGCAACCGGCACGGCAAGTTGCTCATGCCGCATCCGTTGGCCCCATTTCTTGACAGTACGAGTCTGCCTCAGTATTATTAACCTATACTCTACGGAACCTAGTTCCCGCTTTGGCCTTTCCTAGCACAACGGGGCGCACTCCCCAGGGTGACGCCCCGCTTGATGCACTTTAACAATCGCATAGGAGGCTTTCAGTGATAGAACTACTCTGGGTCATGCTGGCCCTAGTAGTCGGGGTGGCGGCAGGCGCTGGCCTGGGCTTCATGTGGGTCAAGAACGGTGTCAATTCCTTAGCCCAACAGAAATCAACCGAATCCCGCCTACTGCTTGAAGAGTCCCGCTCCCAGCAAAAAGAGATTTTGCTTCAAGCCAAAGATGAAGCGCTACGCATCAGAAATGACGCCGAGGGTGAGTTGCGCGAGTCACGCCAAGGTCTTCAGAAACAGGAAGAACGTTTGCAACGTAAGGAGGAGAATCTCGACCGCAAGCTCGAAGCGCTGGAACGCCGCGACCGGCAACTCCAGAGCCGCGAGCGCCAGATTGAGCAGTTACATCAGGAGGCCGAGCGCCTCAAAGTTACCCAAGTGACCGAGTTGGAGCGCGTTTCGCAGTTGGGCCGCGACGAGGCCCGGGCGATCATCTTGGCGCAAGTCGAACGGGAGACCCGCGATGATGCCGCCCGCCGCATCCGCGAGATTGAACAGCAGACCCACGAGGAGGCCGATAAGACCGCCCGGAAAATCATCGGGCTCGCCATTCAGCGAGCCGCCAGTGACTATGTCGCCGAAATTACGGTCTCGACCGTGAACCTGCCGAGTGAGGAACTCAAGGGGCGGATTATCGGGCGCGAGGGCCGCAACATCCGGGCTTTCGAGCAGTTCACCGGGGTTGACATTATTGTGGATGACACCCCCGAAGCCGTTACTCTTTCGTGTCACGACCCCGTGCGCCGCGAGGTGGCGCGGGTCGCGCTGATCAAGCTGTTGAAGGATGGGCGCATCCACCCCTCGCGCATTGAGGAGGTGGTGCAAAAAACCCAAGCTGAAATTGAGGTCATAATGCGGGAGGAAGGCGAGCGCGTGGCCTACGAGGCCAACGTGCAGGGTCTTCACCCCGATCTGATAAAGCTCCTGGGGCGGTTGAAGTACC
>CAIRDL010000783.1 GCA_903877345.1 uncultured Oscillochloris sp.
CGCTGCCGGATGGTGAAGGATGCGCTGCGAGTCTGGCGTGGAACCATCCGCGATCTCGTGATGGAAGTGGCGTGTGGACTCCACAACCTTCGGCTTCGCCATCGCCCTTGGGTGGCCATGTCGTAAATCGGAATAACCTTTTATGAGATTGGCAAGTGGTTACGGTCGGAAATCGGTACTACTTGTATGGTACAGTAGTCATTATTACTTTACCTGTAACTGTCTATGAGGAGGTAACACGGCTATGTTCTCACCTAACCACGGATCGCTTCGTAGGGTATTGGGTTGGATGCTGTTCATGTCGTTGATGCTTGCACTAGCAAGTTGTGGTGGTGTACAACAGGGTATCCTTGGCAAGTGGGAACAACTCTCTGGAAGCACAGGTATGTTCACTAGCCCTATGATGGGAAGCCCTGGTGAGATCATCGAGTTCTTCAAAGATGGCACAGTCAGTTTTTCTGATGGTCGCTCTGGTAAGTACAGTTGGCCGGATGACAAACACCTCAAGATTGAGTTGAACGGGGGCGCGTTTGTCTATGGGGCGGCACTCAACGGCGATGATCTAACGATTACTGAAAGCAGTTCTGAAACTGGAGTTCTCAAGCGATATAAAAGCCTTGCACCAACAACTAAAAATATCGCTGGTGCGTGGAAGTATGGTGGTCTTGATCAAAGCGGGTGTGTCAACAGTCTCGGTGCGGCCCTCATACCTGATAGAATGCAATTCAGTGAAGATGGAACCTTTAGTATTAAAGATGGAGAGGGGGTTGAGACTGCTATGATATCGTTTGGAACTAAGCCAATCAATATGAACGGGCAGTTCTCAATAAAAAGTGACCGCATCTCTATTCAAGCCTCTGGAACGTTCGACCGTTCTCCAGTACAGGGTAAGATCGATTGTCGAATTGCCCTCTCATACTCAAGGCTTGAGTTTATAAACGACCAAGGGAAGATCACGCGGTATCATCGGTAATTAGTGCGATGGGAACACTGCTGAGTCGAAACATCAGCAGTGTTCCCACCGATAGTCACTCTTTGTATGCAGAGAGATCTTCTCAACAATATTGGGTAGGTAGCATTCATCAGTATAGGGGGATACAATGCCACGGACAATCCACTGCCCGCACTGCGATGCCTTAATAGATCCTATGGCGAACTTCT
Organism: uncultured Oscillochloris sp.; assembly: GCA_903877345.1. GTDB lineage: Bacteria > Chloroflexota > Chloroflexia > Chloroflexales > Chloroflexaceae > CAIWXH01. The sequence continues at coordinate 1,162 of CAIRDL010000783.1, forward strand.
GTGACCAGTGCAGCACGCCTCTCTCTGGAGTGGCAGCGCGAACTCAGATATTAGAAACACGTACTCAGGAAAAGGGTTCGGCTTGGCCAATCGTTGCAATCGGCCTCATGATTGCTCTTGTTATTGGTGCTGTCGTTGGTAGAAATATGTTTAACGCTCCATCTGCCTCATTAGTAGCAATTAATACACCCACCCCTATCGACGGCATTCCAACAGTAAACCCCCAACAGACCGATCAGGCTATACAGGCAGCAACTATACAGGCTGAAGCAATTGCTACAGCGCAGATGCAAGCAGAATCGACAGTTCAATCGCTTCATGCTGAAGGCACAGCGCAGGCCCAACTTTCTGGAACGGTGCAATCGGCACAGCAGACAGCAACCTCATCGATATTGCAATCCACCCAGACGGCACAGACTCTTCAGGCCGCGCAAGCAAGCACTACAGCACTCGCAGTACAAGCACAGATGGTTGCAAACGCAACAGCACAGTCACAGCAAGCAACCGCAGTTACGGCAACACCTTTGCCTGAAGTTCTGAAGATAGTTAGTGTAACTGCATCTTCCTTTAGCAATGATCCGAATTATATAATAAATAATAGAAATGATTATGGTTGGTCATCGGCAAGCGGAGAGACAATAGGTGCATGGATACAATTAACATTATCTATGCCACAAACTGTGACAAGTATTGGATTCTATACGGATGCAGGGAATTATAATCCAAGGGATATTCATTTAGTATTCTCTGATGGAACCGTTCAGAAAATACAATTAAAGACTGTTTCTGGATGGCAGAACTACGAGTTAAGTCCGGTGTCTACAAGCACAGTTAGGATCATTGTTGACAGTATGAGCGATAGAAAGGCAAGCTTTGTCTTTTTAGCGGAAGTAAAGATCTTCGGGATGTAAAAACATAAATCCTACAGAATAAACCTGTGCCAGCGGCCCAACAGTGCTTTGCAGCGGACGCCGCTGGC
>CAIRDL010000784.1 GCA_903877345.1 uncultured Oscillochloris sp.
GGCGACCCGCATCTGAAGGGCTTGGCGGTCGCGGTCGTGTTCATAGGTCAGCGCACTAAGGCGGGCCTTGAGATCTTCCGTCTGGGCGATTTCCTGGCGAATCTCGTCAAACTGCGCCCCGAGGGTCTGGATTTGCGTGCGTAAATGAGCATTTTCTTCCTCCATCAGACGGACATACTCCTGAAGCGATTCGCCGTCGGCTAATTCTTGGGCGCGCAGCGCCTCGAGTCGCGCCTCGCGCACCCGTTCACGCACATCAGCCGGTGTGGTGAGCCATTCACTAAAAGTACTCTCGGCCCAGCGCATAATCGCCGCCCCAAGATGGGCAGGCACGGTGGCCCCCATACTGACCAGGGTTTCGGGCGCAAGATAGCGATGGCGTACCGCGTCGGTGTCATCATCCAGACGTAGACCGGGAAAATAGACGCGCAAGGCTCCGCCGACGCATTTGAAGGCAATGGGCAGAAGCCAATCAAGTTCAATGTCTAACTCAACTGCTTCAGCCACCAAGACGACCGCGCTGCCCGCTAGGGTGCGCGCCAAATGGCCCACATCGGTGAGCAATCCACCTGTTGGTAAGCGCGAGACATACACGATGGGGTAGCGGCGCTGCGGGTCGGCCAAGGCCGTTTTGAGAATATGGCCGCGCCCGAGCGGCAACGCGTGAGGATGTTCAGCCATCGGGAACTCGCCAACCCCTGGTACGCTCCAGCGTGGATTACGGAGGAGTTCCGGGAGCAGCGCGGGCACGCGAAACGGCGGCGGCGGCAGCGGTGGCCCTACATATTCCACCGCAAGCCCGTGACGAATAGCGAGGGAACAATCCCACCCTGCGTCACGCTGGACAAAGCCAGCATCAACACGCCAACAGCGCGGACTAGGTCGTGGCTCACGCCATGCATAACTAAGTGCCCAAGCGAGGATTTGGCCTGCCGCATCGGTATGGGCAGCGGTACGCAGTTCGATCTCATCTGCATCAAATTCGCCGCCTTGTTGCAGGAGGAGTACCGCCACATGTTGGGGGATGGGCGCACGTTCTTCTTGGATCAACCAGCGCATAACCGGCATCGCTACAGCGGGCCAACGCTCCTGGGCAGATGGGCACAACGTCAGCGCAACGCGGACAAAGATGGTGCTGGGCATTCAGGGGTCTCCTTGCTCATGTGGTGCTGCTGCACAACGTGTACGTCCGTAGGCGTTCTGGTGTGCAGCAAGCATGCCTTGCCTTCCCCACAGGATACATCGAAATGCGGGTATGGACATGGGCCGTGGGGCGTCAGGAGGGCTGAGGCCGAACACCCGCCGCATAGCGTCTCCACGTAGAGCCGCAACATCTTGCGGCTCTACGCTCCATGCAAGCCTACGCGGGTTATGAAAAGGAGTCACGGCCTTAGCCGGATAGCTAAAGCCGCGACTCCTCACGACAACGCCAGCAGAATTGTTTTCTGCCCGTGGGCCTGGACGCCGAGCCTATGTAACGATCACAGGCAAAAAGAGGTGTTTCAGTGGAACCGCGTCTAGGATCACTGGCGTACCCGCGCTCACGCCGTCCAAACTCGTCTTCGGGCCAATGGTGGTCAGGTGGATGGTGGTCAGGTGGATGGCTCGCCCGTTGTCGCTCCCATCAACATCAATCTCGATCTCCAGATACCCCAGGCTACAATTGCTGGTCAGCAGGCCAGCAATTGTAGCCCCATAGATCCCGTCGTTGGCGACGCTGTCGCCATGCAGCCCGTCATCGAAGAGTTGAATCGAGGTTGGCAACCCATTGCTAGTGAGCGACTGTAGGCTTGGGTTCTCGACTAGATTGGCCATGACCGTCGCGCCGGTGATAACGGCTGTCCCGAAGATCGTCGCCTGCAACTGAATCGGTTGGCCTGCTGTGTAAGAGCGTTGGTCAACGTAGGAGCGTAGATAGGTGTACTGGAGGATTGGGGTAGAGCCGTACTCCACCGCGTTCAGCGCGCTGACCGCTGGGATCTTGGCGTCGGGCGTCAAGAGCAGTTCGACCTTGAGATTGTAGGTGCCTACAGTGCTCTGGACGGGCGGGAGTACCTCAAGTTCGTAGCTGTGAGCGAACTCGGTGGCGGCCAAGATGGTCGCCGTCGTTATCCCGATGGTAACCTTGAAATCCGTAGCGACAAGGCCCGCCGCAGGCTTGCTGATCTGCACGGTGATCGGCTGCGGCGTGCTGATGCGCCCAGCTAGGGCTGGGTCTGTGGCGCTAGGAGCCTCGATAGCAAAGGTAGCGGGCCGCAGCTCCTGAACTGCCGCATAGGCGTCAATCAAGCCCCCGCCAACCTCGCGTGGCCCGTAGCTGCCCACTGTGCGGGCCGTTGCTTTCAGCAGACCAGCGACATCACTCTGGAGCATGGTGATGCCAACATCCTTGGCCTGTTGGAGGATTAGGGCCGCCACACCCGCCGCGTGGGCTGCCGCCGCCGAGGTACCAAAGAAGCGCCAGTTCGCCGTGGCGTTGGTAGGCGAGTTGGGTGCGCGCCCAAAGAAGGTATTCGCCCCACCGTCGGTTGCGGCAACATCGGGCTTTGCCGTAAAGACAGGGAGTGCCAGAGGCGCAGCCGCAACCGTGCCGGAGATCGGCGCAAAGAAATGGATCGGCCTCGCCCCGGGTGGAGTAGTCCTGGGGCTTGCTGCCGTTGTCGTAGGGTACCGCCGCCACAGAAATAGCCGACGCCGACGCCCGATGACCGAAGGAAGTCAGGCCAAACAGATCCACCGAGTCACCCGGATTAGTCGGCGTATAGTATTCGGCGTCAATCAGTACGCCTATGCCAGCGTTGAAGTAGGCCCAGAGCGGCGGTGTCCCGCTGCCCTTCGCCCGGTTGATCACGAGGCTGTAGGTGGAGGGCGTGCTGCTCTGATTTGCAAGCGGGACTTCAAGCTCGAGCGGCTTCTGGGTGGTTAGGTTGTCGTTCGTGCCAGCGGATTGCTGGGCTGGATCGAAGGGATTGGGCTGGATCGCGCCAGTAGCGTCCACCCAGTAGAAGTTCATGTCGGTGGTGACACCGTACCAAGGTTCGCCCCATTGGAGCCGTGTGTAGAAGCCTTGGCCCACACCGATGGTGTAGCTGAGCGTTGTATCGGTGACACTGGCGGACGGGTTAAAGTCGTGGCAATCGCCCGTCAGGGTCACGGGCTGCCCTCCCCAGGTGAGGGCTGGGCATGGTGCGGGTCGGTAGCTAAGGGCCGTATAACTGGTCACGTCCTTCGCGATGTCATTCTTGACAAGAATGCGGTTGCTGTTGCCCGCCGTTGTCAGATAGACCGCGCCATCGGCCACCACCTCGTTGACCGCCGCGCCCACCACATCGTCCTGAAAGAAGGACTGATCTTGGAAGGCTACGTCGTCCACGATAATATCGGCACCGGCGGTACGCATATCGCGGATCACCTGGGCCATGTCAAGTCCGAGGCCAGCGCCAAGGCCCGAGGCCACGATCAGCTTCGCGCCAGGGGCCATGTCGTGGACGACCTGGGCTAGCGCCCGCGCCTGATCAACGGGGCTAACACTTAGGGTTAGCGGCAACTCGCGCAGCACGGTTACAGGCGTCGTGTAGCCGCAGGGGTTGCCAGTGCCAGGTAGGTCGCCGCTCAGCACATCGGCGCTCGCCCGTGTGGCAATCGCAGGTCTAATCGTGTATCCCACATCAAAAGCGTCTGAGATGATACCAACGGTCACGCCGGTGCCGTCAACGGCAGCACCCGTGGAAAGCTTCAGTGACCGGGCTAAGTTGCCCCGCATCTGTGTGTAGCCTTCCGACACAACGGGGGCGCAGCCATTCACCGCTGCCGGGCGCTGGTTCGCACTAAGCGCAAACTCGCCCGAAGTCCTTGGCGCATAGGCTTCCTCAACACTCTCAACTTGGGGCAGAGCGGCCAGGGCGGCTAACCGCGCAGGGGCGATAAAACCATTGGCCAGGCGATAGGCAACGGAGGTGAACTGCACCGTCAGGCCAGTGTCCGCAACCGCCTGAAGCTTGGCGGGCGTCACTGCTGTCAAACGAACCGAGACGAGGATCTCGTTAGCGGTATTGATCAAGAGATCGGGCCGTTGGCTTACGGGCGAGACTGCGGCCAAGCTCTGGCTCTGGGCAAAGCTACGCAGCAGCGGGGTGAGCCGATCATGGTCAACGGTCTGTGCGCTACTTATAGCAGTCCTATCCAGGTCGTAAAGCGGAGTCAAGGCTTTAGCCGGCTGAAGCCTTGACTCCGCTTAGCAACCAGTTTAGGTTTGCTATAACGGTGTCGCCACTGGCATAAGTGCCATGACGGCAGTCATGACAAAGCCGAGGCTAAGCAGACAACGAACCAGCGAAGTCCGTACAGGGTGAGGCATAAAATGCTTACCTTTAGGCGCGGAAACCCAGGTGTTTTAGCCCTGGGAAGAGCGCCCACTTGAGTGGATGCGTAAGACCCAGGAAAGTAGAGACGCAAGATCTTGCGTCTCTACTCCACGCACGCCACCCAGGCAGCAGACGCCCCTGCACACTGTAAGCCTACGCGCCGCGCCTTGGTGCGGCAAAGCTGCCAACTGTTCGCAACATAAAAAACCCCTCGCCCCCAGAAGTAGGGAGCGAGGGGTTTTGGGCAACGGACGGGGCGGGGCGTTTAGTCGGCGGCGACGGAAGTAATGGCGCTTACGTCGTCGGTCATTTGCGGGCCTTCGCGCTTGCTCTGCCAGATGGCCCAGATCAGGGCGACAACACAGAGTGCCATGCAGATCTGTACGACTCGGTCGGTGGGCTGAGTCCGCACCACAATGGGCGCGATGATCAGCGCCACCAAGTTAATCACCTTGATCATCGGGTTGAGGGCGGGGCCAGCGGTGTCCTTGAGCGGATCGCCGACGGTATCGCCGACCACGGCAGCCTTATGCGGTTCGCTGTGCTTGCCGCCGAAGTTGCCTTCTTCAATGTACTTCTTGGCGTTGTCCCAGGCACCACCGGCGTTCGACTGGAAGACGGCCATTAGTTGGCCGGAGAGGATGATGCCGGCCAGGAAGCCGCCGAGGGCTTCGACGCCGAGGAGGAAGCCGACGAGGATGGGAACCATTACCGCGATGATGCCCAGGCTGACCAACTCTTTCTGGGCGGCGGTGGTGGAAATCATCACGGCGCGGGCGTAGTCGGGCAGCACTTTGCCCTCCATCAGGCCGGGGATGCGGAACTGGCGGCGCACTTCATTGACGATCTGGGCGGCGGCGCGTGACACGGCGCGGATGGTCAGGGCCGAGAAGAGGAAAGGAATGGAACCGCCAATCAGCAAGCCGATGAAGACGGTTGGCGAAGCCACATTGATGCCGGTGAGTTTATCAGCAAGGAGCAGGCTGCCATCCTTGATCATCTGATCCTGCACCTTGCCCACATCGGTGAGGTAGGAGCCGAAGAGGGCCACGGCCGCGATCACCGCCGAGCCAATCGCGATGCCTTTGGTGACCGCCTTCGTGGTGTTGCCCACCGCGTCGAGGTCGTCCATCACATTACGGGCGTTCTTGTCGAGGCCCGCCATTTCGCCGATACCGTTGGCGTTGTCGGAAATGGGGCCGAAGCTGTCCATCGAGATGGTGTTGCCGGTGAGCAGCAGCATACCGATGCCGGTAAGCGAGACGCCGTAGAGGATTGAGGTAAACTGGATCAAGTTCGCCTGCACCTTACCCATATGCTGTGGCGCTGCCATCAGCGTCGCACTGACATCACCATAGATCAGCACGGAGCAGAGAACCGAGCCGGCGATGACGAGCGCGGCCCAGACACTCGATTCCATACCCAGGGCGAGGCCGGAGAGGATGTTGGTGGCGGCGCCGGTTTGGGAAGCGCTGCTGGTCTCTTTCACCGGGCTGAAGTGGGTGCTGGTGAAGTATTCGGTGAGCTTATCGAGGACAATGGCGAGGACGAGGCCGGAAAGCGTAGCGAGGACGGGGCGCCAGTCGGGCGTGCCGTCGGGGTTTTTCATGTAGAGGTAACTAGCCAGAATACAGGCCAAAGCCCCAACGCCGGCGGCGAGGTAGAAGCCTCGGTTCATCGCAGCCATCGCGTTGCGGCGGCGCTCGTCGGTGGTGACGATGCTGTTGCCGACCACGGAGGCGACGACACCGATGGCGCGCAGGATGAGCGGGAAGATGATGAAGCGCAGGTCGTACTGACCGTCGCCGATGGTGCCCTTCACGGCGTCGCCCAGCACGAGGCCGAGGATCAGGGCCGAGACCAGCGTGACCTCAAAGCTCTCGAAGACATCGGCGGCCATACCGGCGCAATCGCCCACATTATCGCCCACGAGGTCGGCGATGACGGCGGCGTTGCGGGGATCATCTTCGGGGATGCCAGCCTCAACCTTACCGACGAGGTCAGCCCCGACATCAGCGGCCTTGGTGTAGATGCCGCCACCTACGCGCATAA
>CAIRDL010000785.1 GCA_903877345.1 uncultured Oscillochloris sp.
CCTCCGTGCCGAGCAGCCGCAACAGTTCGCTCGTAGCGCGGCGGCTGCCTGCGTTATCGTCGGCAATCAGCACCCGCTGTTGGCGCTGGTCGGGCAGCAGTCCGACCACTTGCTGAAGCGGCGCAACGTCCTGCGTCACCAGCAGCGGGAGCGTAAACCAGAAGCGGCTCCCGTGCCCACTGGTGCTTTCGCACACGATGTCGCCGCCCATCTGGCGAATGATCTGGCGGCTCAGGGCGAGGCCAAGGCCCGTGCCTTGGTGCGTCTGGCGACCGCTCGCCGTCTGTTGGAAGGTGACAAAGAGCGCGTCAAGCTCGTCGGGCGCGATGCCCGCGCCGGTATCGCGCACCGCAAACTCGACGGCTACCGTGGTGGCGTCCAGCGCCGCAGCGGGGATGCAGCGCACCGTAATCACGATCTCGCCACGCTCAGTGAACTTCACGGCATTATCAAGCAGATTGATCAGCACTTGGCGCAACTTACCGCCATCAACTGACACCGTGCGCGGCAGATCGGCGGCGGCCTCAAGCCGCAGCGCCAAACGGTGATCGGCGGCACGCTTGGCGAAGAGTTGCTGCACTTCAGCGAGTAGCTGTGCCAAATTCGTGGCGGCGGGCGTGAGTGTCAGGCGTCCGGCCTCGATTTTGGAGAGATCAAGCACATCATTGATCATCTGGAGCAAATGGGTGCCGCTCTGCTGAATGGTGCTCAGGTGTTCGCGTTGGTGGGTCGAGGTAGCGACATCCCGCGTGAGCACCTGGGCGAACCCGAGCATCACATGAAGGGGCGTGCGGATCTCGTGGCTCATATTCGCCAAAAAAGCTGACTTGGCGCGACTGGCAGCCTGCGCTTGATCTACCGCCAGGGCTAACTGCGTATTGGCGCGTTGCAACGCACTGGTGCGCTCGCTCACCAGATCTTCCAACTGATCGCGACTCTGCGCCAAATCGCGGTTGCGCTCAGCCAATGCAAGATTGAGCCGCTCCGCATCGGCACTTACCCGCCAGAAGTGATTGGCGAGTACCAAGATCAACCCAAGCGACATGAAGAGCGGCCCGCCCTGCGCTCCAACCAGCCCGCCCGTATGGAAAATCATCACGTCTAGGACATCCCAACCGCTGAAGCCAACCGTAATGACGATGACGATCAGCAGTTTGACCGCATCGGGGCGACGTTCGCGCAGCGCCTTGACCAAGATGCTGAACACGGCCACCAAAAAGATTGGCGTAAGCAGCGTCGTGAACCGCAACGGTGGTTCGATCCAGGGCAACGGAGCGAACAGGGTCACGAGGCCAAGCGCCAGACCTACGCCGGTGATGCCTTGGAGCCAGCGCGGCATCCGTCGGTCGGCGAAAAAGAAGACCCAAAGAAAGAGCAGGAAGATGGGCAGAAGCAGGGTGGTGTTAGCGTAGGCCAGACGGTACAGCAACCCCGTGTCCGGGTAGAGGTCAAGGGTGCGAAAGGTACGTGCGCCGATATTGAGCGTGCGGTTGAGCAAATAGAACGCAAAGAGCAGATTGGAGTAATCGGCGCGTCGGCGGGCATAAAACAGCAGGTGGTAGAGGGCGAAAAAGCTACCGATGCCAAGGGTAATGAGCGGCAGGATCAGGTCGTGCATCCGGGCGGTAAGCAGCGAGTCGGCGGAGTCAATGACATAGCCAGTCGTCAGGGGGAAGCCGGGTGCCCAACCGGGCAACAACCAACTGGCAAAGGCGGTACCAACGAGATGGACGACGAGCGTATTCTCGCCGTGGCGCAGCGTCTCCGGCGGGATACGGATCACCACATTGGTCAGCGAGCGGCTGATCCGCATGGTGCCGTTCGCCTCGCGGTAGATCTCATTGCGTAGCAACCGCCCGTTGAGAAAGACGGCCCAATTGTCGCCCACCTCGGCCAGACCAAAAGCCAAGGGCACGCTGTCGCGGGGGTCATCGGCATTCAGGGTGAAGCGAGTGGCGAGGGTAAACTCGTTGGTCGTACCGTCAGCGGGGATCGCAAACAGCTTGTTCAGGCTGATGGGAAAAGCCGCCACCTGGCGTGTGCCGGGGGCGTCGAACAGCACAGCCTCGGGCGGCACCAAACCCGCTTGGGCCACCCACGGCAGGCGGGTCAAGTCAATGGGCGAACTGGCGGTTTCCGCAGGCTTCGCGGCCAACCCGACGGCGCGCAGCGAAAGCGCACCTTGACCGACGAGTGCCACGGCAAAAAGGGCGATGACCGCCCAAAACACGCCCGTGCGCGTTGGCGCGAAGCGACGTGGTGGAGGCACTGCTGCCATTTAGCCTCTCACGATGAATGATCGTAGGTCTCTTTCTTGCCGTAGTGTACCACCCAAAACCCAATTACCCGGTATGCCAGGTGGCATAATTTGGATTTCGTTAAGAGCTCCCGCAAGGTCTTCTTTTCACCTCGTAACAGCGCTCTGTTATGCTCAGGATGCTATGGCAGGGCTTCGTAGATGCAAGGTA
>CAIRDL010000786.1 GCA_903877345.1 uncultured Oscillochloris sp.
CAGTCCAGTAGGCTTGGTTCTTGTAGCCGTCACCTTCAACGAAGGGGCGGAACTGGGCATTGGTCACGGGGGTTTTGCCGATCCAATAGTCGGGCAAGGTCAGCGTGTGTTGGGGTTTTTCGTCGCTACTTGCCGCTTTATCGCGGTCGCTGCTACCCATCAGGAACGAGCCAGCAGGCACGGCGACCATTTCAGGCACCCAGGCGGGCAGCTTCGGCGCTTGCGGCACCCGCACCGTCGGCCCCACCACTGGCGCTTGCGGCACCCGCACGGTAGGCGCGGCTGCTACAGGTTGCACCGGCGCTTGGCCTAACAGCGCCAGGCGCAAGCTCGCAATGTCCTGGTAGCGGTCTTGCATGGTGAGGTGCAGCGCTTTGGTTATCGCCGCCGCGACGTGGCGCGAGAGACGCGGGTTCAGGCGCTCCGGCGGCACCAGCGGGTCGCTCGTCGCTTTGATGCGGTCAAAAGAGGTTTCGGGAAGTTCCCCCGTCAGCAGTTGGTAGAGCGTTGCGCCGAGGCTGTAAATGTCGCTGCGCTGGTCGGTGTGGCCGGGGTTGAGCGGGTGCTGCTCCACCGGCGCGTAGGCAGGACTCAGGCCCAGGCGCGACGAGATGACTTTGTCCGTGCCCTGCTTAAACAGCCCGAAATCCACCAGTTTGATCAGGCCGCTCGGCGTCAAGCGCACATTGGCAGGCTTCAGGTCGCGGTGCAGAATGGGCGGGTTTTGGCGGTGCAAATAGGCCAGCACCTCACACAGTTGCAGCGCGAAGCCCAACACCTGGATTTCTTCAAGCGGGCCACCTGCCGCCGCGCTCACCTCTTCAAGACTCTGCCCAGGGATGAACTCCATCACCAAATAGCCACTGCCCTGCTCGACAAACATCGCTTCGTATTTGGGTAAGTGTGGATGCGGATGTTGTTGCAGCACCGCAAACTCGCCCTGGAAACTGGTCATGCCACTCGGGTCGAGGCTCTCTTTCAGCGCAAAGCGACTGCCGGGTGTGCGGGTGTCTTCAGCCTTGTAGACGGCCCCAAAGCCGCCCCAGCCGATAATCTGCCCGACGCGATAGTCGCGCACGCGGTCGCCGGGGTTGTAGAGCCGCAGCGCCGAACGGAGGTTGCGTTGGCAGCCTTGACATACGCTGGCGGTGTCGGGGTTGTGGGTACCGCAGCCATCCTTGCAGATCAGCATAGAGATCTCTCGTTGGTGAAGTGTCCGCCGATGGTGGCGGGCAACGGGCGACAGGAGCGGCTCAATTATACGCGCCGTGCGGCGGTTGGGGGTAGCCGACGCCCGCTAAGCCCAGGGCTGATGCAATGTCCTTACGTCCCCCTCGGTTGGCAACTGAAGGTGCGCCTGCGGAGCTTACGCCGCCGCTGGAAACGCCCGCGCTCCCAGGTGACACACTCCGGCGCTGCGTCAATGGCCTCGCGAAGCCCCTGGCTACGCTTTGGCTGTCTGCGGGGGTAGCCACCGGGCCAGCAAATATTGGCACCGGGGGCGCGAAATCATTATACGGTCGCCTAGAATCATTATGCGGGTCGCC
>CAIRDL010000787.1 GCA_903877345.1 uncultured Oscillochloris sp.
GCATACTTCCATTCGGGATTGCTACGCGGGTCGAGACCCTCGGCATCGGGTTTCGCACCCAGCGGAATAACATCGTCGTCGCCAATGAGGTAGATTGCCAGAGGTGCGGGCGTGATGGGGCCAAGCTTGCTCGCCACATAGGCGATGATCGCCCGCACGAGTTGCACCCGTGCAGTTGTCGTAGCAGTCGCCAACGTCTTGATCGCCGCATCCGACGCTTGGGCGTGCCATGCTTCGCGGAGGGTGCGTGTTGCAGCGTCCCACGCATCGTAGCGACAGGCCAGACTGGTCGCATCCTGAGCGCACGGGGGTGCCGCGTCGAGTGCGATCTCTAACCCTGGGGCGGTCTCGAGATAGCGTGCTAGTTCGGCCCGCGCTTCCTCGACCGGCCCTCGTTGCGCCAAGCGGGTCATGTTGGACAGTACGATGACGATGGGCTGATCCGGGGTGCGCTGGAGGCTGGACACGTCGCGATTGTTCTGCGTTTCGCGGTCGTCACTGGGTGTCGTAAGCTCTGCGGTGACCGCCAACCGTTCGCCCGCGCCAAGCGTTGTGGGCAGACTGTAGCGCATTTGCGCGACGAAGCGCTCGCCACGCGCCAGACTTGGCGTGTCCCAACGGATCACACCCGGCGACTCGAGGGTGCCGTTGGCAAGATCGACGAGGGTGATGGTCGTGGGCAGCGTAAGCCGCAAGGTGGCACCCGCCGTCATCGCCACCGTCCCCGCATTTACCACCGTGAGGCTGAGCGTGCCTTGGCTCCCTTGGCGGGTCATCGTCTCGCCACCAATGCTGACGGCGGGGTCGGGTGCTTCACGATACTGGATCTGAATCGTTCTGCGATCAATGTTGTTGGCGGTGAACGTCTCGCCTGGGGCTGGTGGCGCTTCAAGGCGCACCGTCGCCAGGGCTGGTCGTGCGTTCAACGGTGCCGTCAGGCTGAGCGTGGCGCTCACCTGTTGTCCCGCCGTGATCTGGGGGTAGCTGATGGGCTGCGGGCTGTCGCTGGTGAGTCCCGCACCCGTGATGGTGAGCGTCAGGCTGCCTGGGGCAACCGGCAAAAGTCCCTGGTTCGTCAGCGTGACGGTGCATTGTTCCGTGCTGCCACCGCGCAGTTGCTCAGGGCAGGTCATCCGCACGGCGATGTCTGGGGCCGCGTCGAAAAGCCTGATGATGCCTGATTGCGGGCCACCCGTCAGGAGTGAGCGCGACGTGGCGTAGTCGGCGGGCGTTGCGAGGGCCAGTGGGCGGGTCGGCAGGCCAAAGACGGGCTGCCATGTCCCCGCCACACCGCCACGGAAGTAGCCGTCACTCGTTGCAGCGAAGAGACTGCCGGGGGTGGCGGCAAGGGCGGTTACGCCACTCACCGTCTGTCCAGCGCGGGTGGTTAGGGCGGACACCGTCACCCACGGGCTGCCCAAGTCGCACGGGCGGCTAACAATAAGCGCCGGACTGACCGTGCCAACGGCGTTCCACCCTCGGTGCCGTTGGCGAGCATATGCTCGTCGCGCAGCGCAATCGGGGCAACTCCAACCCCCCAGACTTCATGAATTCCGAGTTGTTCGAGCGTCAGTTCGAGGATGCCAATCAGGTTGTCCTTCACCGCCGTAAAGCGAATCCGGGTTGAAGCGGCCAACCCAGCGCTGGCAATCTGACCGATGTCTAGGCTATACACCGGCTCCGTCACCCCCGGCGGCGGCGGCTCCGGGAGTCCTGAGGTGACGGGTGGAATCGCGAGGGTTCCTGGCGCATAGACCGTTGGGTCGGCATCGAGCACCTCGGCGCTGATGGTCGCACCTGCCACCGCACGTCCGCCGCTGGTCACCGCGCCATAGACACAGAAGGGATCGAGTTGGCTCCCGCTTCCGGCGCGAGGCAATTGGCTGCCGCTGCCTGCCCGTGGCGCATCGTCAACACAGGGCCAGTCGAGCACCACCCGGGCGGTGATGGGCCGCGTCTCCCAGGTCAATGGTAGCTGAGCGATACGTTCTGCTCCGTTGACGACGAGCCAGAGGCGCGTGCCATTCGGCAGTTGACCGGGGTCGAGCGCGAAGCGCGGGGCGTCAGCGGGGGTAATCGTGGCCGCATCGAGCAAGGGGCCGTTCACCGCATCACGATGCAATGTCACCGTGTAGGCATTCAGTGGGGCTTGCTGATCGATCAAATGGACGGTACCAGCGATCAGTCCAGGGCCAAGGCTGGCAGGCACCGCCACCGGGTCAAGGCGCTGAGTGCGGGTCGCCGGGTTAGGCTGAAAGCCGATCAGCAGATCAACCGGCACCGGGCCACCGTCTACGCGGAGACTGACCGGCTCGCCGGGGCGTAGCCCGAGTTGGTCAAGGCTCAGCGCGGCCACCGCTTCCCCATCAGGGCCAATGATGGTCTGTCCCGCCGCCCCAAGGAGGCCACGGTCGCCGTATTGGGCGCTGACGCGGGCACCAGGCAGCGGTGAACCATCCAGGCGTTGCACTGGAACCAGCAAGCAGAAAGGGGCGAGCGGGTCGTGGGCGGTGTTATTACACGCAACTGCTGCTGGCAGGGACTGTGCCCTCACGGGGGGCATCGTGCCCAGAAATGCCACGAGCAGCACGAAAATGCTGAAGCCGGACAGGATCGGTCGCTTCATGGCTACCTCGTACAATGCAAAGGTGGCAATAGATTAGGGTTGCGGGCACGTCTCGCTCATGCGGCGCTGCACCAAGAGCCGGTCGGCAGCGTCAACGCGCCCGTCGCCCGTTGGGTCGAGGGCGGCAGTGAATCCAGGCTGGCCGGTCGCTAAGCCCTCGGCTTCAACCAACAGTTCGAGATCTGCCGCGTCAATCACGCCGTCCGCATTCACATCCCTGCCTTCCAGGAGGCCCTCCCGACGGCCTCGCCGACCACCCGCTTTGAGCGCATGGCGCAGACCACCCTCTGCGCGCTCCTCCTGACCCTGCTCTTTCTGCCTGTGGTCGGACTGCGTCGCACCTGGGATCTCCGCAGCTACAGCGGGGATGCTCTCGCGCTCCTCACGGGGCGCGGGTGGGCCTACGGCTACCGCCACGTCGAGCGCTTTCTCTCCTGGCTCGCCCACGCCAGTGCCGCCGACCGCTTCACCGACGCGCTCGCCCGTTGGACCACCCACCTCTGGCAGCCTACCGCCACCGCACCGACCGACCCTGCCTACTGTTACATATAGCAATCCTCTTGGAATCGTAAAGAGGAGTCAAGGCTTTAGCCGGCTGAAGCCTTGACTCCTCTTCACGACCTGCATAGGATTGCTATAGATGGGCACCGCAAGCCGGTCTTCAGCGCTGACCGCATCCCGCGTGGGCTGATTGGGCGTACCGGAGCCATTGAGGGCTGCCGCGCCCTCGTTCTGCTCCACGATGCCCAGGACCATCCCCTGCTCGCCACGACCCATCGCGGCGACCAGCATCTAACCATTGGCCTCCCGCAGATCCTCGCTCGTTACACAGAGGCTACCGGCGGACGACGCATCGCGCAGCTTGTCGTCGCCCGCGAGGGCATGGGCGGCGATTTTCTCGCTAGTCTGGTGACGGCCGGTTGTACGGTGGTGACCATCCTTCGTGCTGACCAGTACGATGGGCTGGACTCCTTCACCGAGGTGGGGGACGTTGTCCCCTTGGTGCGGGATCGTCATGGCGTGGTGATGCGCGAGGTCGCGCCCGCACGGTTTGCGTTGCCCATCCCCAGTCGTCCTGGCGAACCCCTGCCCCTGTGCGTGGCCCGCATCCGTGACCTCCGTTATCAGGTGCCGCTACCTTCCCCCGATGATGCGGTCATCGCTACCCCGGTCTGGGCGCACGCGAGCAGTTGGATGGTTGGGCTGAGCCGGGAGCAGCAGTGCTGGTGGGATCCCGCCTGGGTGGCAACCCCCATGCCCGCAGCCCCAACGCAGGCCAAGCGCATCCCCATTGTGACCACCGCAGCACACGGCGATGCCGTGGCGCTGGCCGAGGTGTATACCGCACGTTGGCCGCAGCAGGAAAACATCATCCGCGATTTCCTGCTCCCCCTGGGTCTCGACACCAATCACGGCTACGCGAAAACGCCGGTCGAGCATGCTGAGGTTGCCAAACAGCGCACGACCTTGGAGCAGCGGCGCGACCGGCTCCAGCGCTGGGCGGATAGTGCGCGCGAACGCTATGGGCGTGCGGGACGACGCATGAAACGGCGCACGGCCGAACACAACGTGCAGGATGACGTGCGCTACCGCGAATTGGCGCAGCAGCAAAAAGAACTGGAAGCGCAAGGGGTCTCCCCATTGACCGTCCAGCAGATCATGCGCACACGCCAAGCAGCGGTTGATGCCGACCTCAAAGCGCTCATGGCGCAGGTTTGGCGTGCTGACGGCGAACCGTATGCGGAATGGCAAAACATCGAGCGGTAGTGCCGCGACCAACGGATCGTCCTCCGGCAGTTGGAAGACCTGAACGCCCGTGAACAGCAGATGTATGAACTGAACAACGACAAAGATCAGGTGATGACGGTCTGCAAGGTAGCCCTCGCGAACCTCGCGATGTGGACGCACGACCACTATGTTCCCAGCGACTATGCCCATGCGACCTGGGAGCGCCTGGCTCCGTTTTTCGATCTCCCCGGACGGGTGACGTGGGAGCAGACCACGGTGCGGGTGGAACTCCGCCCATTTAATGATCGGCAGCGCACCCGTGATCGCATGGCCCTCTGTGCGCGTGTCGAAGCGCAGGCTCCACACCTCCCGGATGGGCGTCACCTAGTGCTGTCGGTGGCTCCTACGCTGGCACGCAGTTCAGATCTGCATTCCCGTTGCTGAGGCGCGAGACCCTGGTCGGGTGCGCCCCCGCATAGGTGTCGCTTCCTCCCAGACCTGTCAGATGCGGCGCACGAACCTTGCCTAGCGGTGCGCGAATCATCCCGTGCGCCCCATCTGACAGGGACTTTCGTTGGTCGGCCTGTCAAAAAAATCGCGGTGGGCTTTTACACGGGGACATTCGCTGGCCTGCTTGCCAAAAAAATCGCGGCGGGCTTTTACACAAGGTGCGCACACGGACGCTCCTGCGTGGGTGCAAGATCGTCCGTTGCACGCACCCTGTCCAGGTCTCGAATGGCGGTGTTACAAGCGCGCAGGAAGCTTCCAGCGCGCTCCTGAAAGCATTGGGATGACTCCTGAAAGCATTGGGATGACTCCTGAAAGCTTCCAGCGCGCTCCTGAAAGCATTGGGATGACTCCTGAAAGCATTGGGATGACTCCTGAAAGCTTCCAGCGCGCTCCTGAAAGCATTGGGATGACTCCTGAAAGC
>CAIRDL010000788.1 GCA_903877345.1 uncultured Oscillochloris sp.
AGCAACTGTTGGACACCGGCAACTTCGAGCGCCGAGCCGCAGAAGACCGGCACGATGGAACCGTCGGCGATCCCGGCGCGCAGCCCGATCAGCAACTCCTCGCGGGTGAGCGCGTCTTCGCCACCTTCGAGATAGCGCTCAATCAAATGGTCGTTCGTCGCGGCGATCTTATCAATCAGGGCCGTGCGCCATTCGTGCATCAGGCCATCGAGTTCAGCGGGGACATCACTCTCGATAAAGCCGCCGTCGTGCTTGGGCGAAACGAGCCAAGCCCGTTTTTGGCGCAAGCTAATGATGCCCCTAAAATCTTTACCCGTTCCGATTGGCACTTGAAGGGGTATAACGGCGGCGTCGAGCACCGTGCGCGCATGCTCGATCGTCCGAAAGAAATTGGCATTATCGCGGTCGAGCTTATTGACAAAAAGAATGCGCGGCACCTTCTGCTGCACCGCCATTTCCCAGACCATCTCGGTACCGACTTCCACCCCCGCTGCGGCATCGAGCACAATCACGGCCCCATCAATGACGCGCATCGTCGCGACCATATCGGCGGCGAAATCGGCGAACCCAGGTGTATCGAGTAGATTGAGCTTATCATCGTGCCATTCGAGGGGCAGCACGGCGAGACCCACCGACATCTTGCGGCGTTGCTCATCGGGATCATAGTCACTGACCGTAGATCCGTCCTCAACCCGCCCCATGCGCGGGATAGCGTGAGCCGTCAGCAGCATCGCCTCGGCGAGCGTCGTCTTACCGCTGCCGAGGTGCCCAAAGATGCCGATGTTGTGGAGCCTTTCCGGTCCGTACGCACGCATAAAAGTCCTCCTTGACCTAGCGGACGCGCCGCTCAACACGTGAGCGGTGATTGGGTGAAGGGCGTTGGTTAAGCAGGCATTATAGAGGGTTTAAGGCGTGCGTCAATGCGGGCGGATCGCGAGGAAGCGCTACGCCAGATGTGGCCTGGGAGTGTGGGCGGCATGTCCACGGCAAAGCTGGCTTGCCCTTGGCTTAGGACAAACCGCTTTGGTTCAGCGCAGGTGTGAAGGCGGGATTTTCAACAGATCACGGTACTTCGCGACGGTGCGCCGCGCAATCGAGTAGCCTTGCACCTCTAAGAGCTGGGCCAACGCCTCGTCACTCAAAGGGTGCGCCTCGTGACTGATCAGTTCACGCAGAACATCCTGGACGCCACGGGCGGCGATGAAGAACTCGCTCATTGGCAGCAGGGTGCCGTTAGGCAGCAGTGCGGTCTTGTCACTGGTCGCCCGACTGACGGTTGACTCGTGAACCCCGAGATCTACCGCGATCTCGGCGCGGGTCATCGGGGCCAAAGAGCGCACCCCGTGTTGCAGAAACGCCTTTTGGCGCACGACAATCGCCTCACCGATGCGTTGGAGGGTAATTTCACGTTGTCGCAGGTTGGTCAGAAAGACCCGCGCCCGCGCGATATATTCCTGCACATGGGCACGCTCAGCTTCGGGCAGGGTGGCGGCGTGGCGGGCCAAATCTTGATAGAGGGGATTGAGACGCAGTCCACGTCGTAGCGAGTGCAGCACTTCAACCACAAAAAGCGAGTCGCGTTGGATGATGGCAAGATCGGCGGTGCGGTAACGGGTGCGCTGCAACGGCGCGGCGTCGGGCAGCGTAGCTTGGGCGGGGAAAGGCCAAAGCTGTTTCCGCACAAAAGCGCGGGCGGCGTCAACCTCGGCGGCGCTGATGTGGAGCTGGCGAGCGATCTGCTTAAAGCGCCCAGCCCCGAGATCCGCGTAGTGGTCGGCGATCAGCGTGCGGACGTGCGGACAGGTCACCCCTTGCGCCGCCAACAGATCAATCTGGGCCAACAAACAACTCTGCGTATCGCGGGTGGCAATCCCGGGCGGGCCAAGCTCGCGCAACCGGGCCAACACGGCCAACACTCGCTCAAGCGTGACGCCAAGCAGATCAGCGATCACCTCCGGCTCGTCGGCCAGAAAGCCGTGCTCGTCCAAGCTACCGACGAGCGCAAGGGCGATGGGCTGCTCGGTTGTCGGCAGGCTCGCATAAAGATCGGCGAGGAGCGTTTCGGCCAGACTGCGCGGGGCGGCAATAAAACTAAGCGGATCCACTTCCGCTTCATAGTTCGGCAACGGGCCATCGCTCACCGCATCAGAACTCGCACAGCGTACGCAGAGTCCATCAACCACTAGCGAACCGCAGCGCACGCAGATCGCCTCGTAGGTCTCAAGCTCCTCAAGGGCAGGATTCTCAGCGAGTTCTTGCTGAACGACTTGGTAGAGATCAAGCGTAGGCAGGGTGAGGAGTTGCGCCAGGTTCAGCAGGGCCGGAGTGACACGCATGCCCATTTCGGGCAGCATTGACATCTCGAACATGAGCCTACTCTCTCCCGATTAGCGGGACGCAGCCTTTGTTAGTTCAAGCGTGATGGTAGCACAGGGGGAACGCGGAGGTCAGTGCAGCGGGGGCGGGGCGTGGCTGGTACCGCCTTATGTGTTGGCAAGAAGTGTGCCAGCGTCAGCCGATTTTAGCTTTTGGATTGCAGATTCTAGATCAGCGCACACGGCAAAACAGCCGCGAACCTTAAAGCTGCAAGCTGCAACATGCCGTAGCTAAAATCGGCCTACGGTTGCCCAACAGCCGTGGGAGGAAGCACCGGCACCGGCATGGTTGGGCGGAGCAGGGAGATGGTGGGTGAGGGTGTGGGGAGCGCGGGCGGAGGCGTGGCGGAGCGGTCGGGCAACACGCGACTGATCATCAGGGCAAGGATAAGACAGGCCACCAGCAGTACCACGAGCTTTGGTTGGAGCAGGCCCGGCCCTGGTTCGGCAGAACGTGAGCGTTGGGCTGGCTCACCCACAGCGGTTGCGGCAACGACAAAAGCGCGGGCTTTGGCGAGGGCCTTGGTGGCCGTGCGCCCAAAGGATGCAGCGTCGCGGCTGGGGCGCATCGGCGTGCCTACGGGGGCTGTGGGCGGCGGCGGGGGCGGTGGTTCGGGTGCGGTGGGGCGGCGGCTCGGGGGTGGTTGGGGGGCAGCAGTGGGAGTTTGGATAAAGAGCTGTTCGCCACCAGACATGAGCCACAGGCGCGGTTCGCCCCACGCGCCCCCGGCGGCCTCCAGGGCAGCGCGCCCATCAGTCACGGCCAAATCAACGGGGGTACCTGCCGCGACGGCGGCGTAGCACGCCCCGCTAAAGGTACCGGCCTCGGCGTGGGCCAAATTGCCCAGCGTGACTACCGCAATGCCCAGGGTATCGTGAACAGCGGCGGCGAGGGCCGCGAGGGCACCCGCCTCTGCTCCGGGGTCGGCAGCGAGGGTGAGCAGGCGCAAGTCGGGGTAGCCTTCGAGCAACGTCGCAAGCCCCGCCGCATCAAGGCCGCGTCCGAGGCGCAGGCGAGCGGTGATGCCTGTGCCCGTGGCGTCGCCCACAACCAAGTGGAGGGCGTGGCACAGTTCCTCGCTCAGAGCCTCGCGCAAGGCAGCGGGGTCAGCATCGCGCAGCAGGTCAATCACCAAAGCACCCGCCTGTACTGGTGCGGCCAAAGCGTGGCCCAACGGCCCAGCGGCCCGCGCCGCCGGGCCAGGGGCACAGGCCACCAGCAGCCTGAGCGGGCCCGTCACCGTCAGCGCTGGGCGAGGGCGCGCAACGCTACGCCCCACACGCACCAACGCATAATCATCACGCACCGCCGGCGACCACGGGGTTGCCCCACCGAGAGTCGCCCATTCCCACGGCAGCACGGCCAACTCAGATGGCACCACGCTCAACTGGATCTGGAGACGGGCGTCGGCTTCATCGGCTTCATGCGCGAGTTCAATGAGCAGTTGGCGCACGGGTACGGGAAAAAGGGCTTGGCCAAGGGCCAACCCAAGGGCGGATGGGTCACTCGGGAGGGCGGGCAACTGTAGGCGGGTCTCGACCTCGCGACCCGCACCTGTCGCCCGTAGCCCATAGCCGGCCGAACTCCGCCCGCCTATGCTGATCTGGAAGGGAATGACCGCTGACACCATGAAGCCCCGTGATGGATACCACTACAACGCGCAAGGCAATATAGCACGGGGGCGCTTGCATGTCCAGACTGGGACAGGGTGACCGTTACCGTTTGGGGACTAAAATCATGACCACTACTACTTTCGGGTTATTGGCCCTGTATCCCGCATTAGGACGGCATCTACCGAGCAGCACGGCGAAGGGTCGCGAAAAAGTATACCGACC
>CAIRDL010000789.1 GCA_903877345.1 uncultured Oscillochloris sp.
GAGGCGCACGGCCCGCTCACGCAACTGTTGCGGGTTGATGCCGCGCCCATCATCGCTAATCGTGACCCGCACTTCGCCGCCAGTGGTTTCAGCGCTGATCGCGATGCGTCCCTGGGCTGCCTTGCCCGCCGCCTGCCGCTCGTCCGGTGGTTCGATCCCATGATCAAGCGCATTGCGGATCAAATGCAGCAATGGGTCATTGATCAGTTCTAAGACTTTCCGGTCGAGTTCGACGCTTTCGCCGTGCAGTTCAAGTTGCGCCTGCTTCCCGGTGGCCTGCGTCAGGTCGCGCACCACACGAGGTAGCCCCGCATAGACCGTCGCAATGGGCAACAGCCGCGCCGCCATCACTTCCTGCTCAAGATCCTGCACCAGTTGTTCGTGCTGACTGGCATAACGGGCGAAACGTTCGCCCTGGCGCTGGGCGAGCGTCCGCGCCTCAGTAGCGGCCACGCGCAGATCTTGGAGCCGCAGATCAATGCCGTGGCGCTGGCCCGTCGAGAAGCGCAAGCGGGCGAGTTCGCGCTCCAAAGCGACCAAAGCGAGGCTCTGGCGTTCGACAAGCGCCTGAAGTGCGCCGAACTGCTCGGTGTGATTGGCGAGTGCCTGTTGGCCCACGACCAATTCGCCCGCCAGATTCAACATGCGGTCGAGGCGATCCACCCGCACGCGCACCGTTTGGCGAGAAGAGGCGCGCATCGCGGGGAAGGGCGGCGGCTCCCGCACTTCAGGCGGCGCTGTCGGCGCGGGGGTTGGCGCGGGAGTTGGTGGCGCGGCGCTTACCGGACTCGCCACCGCCGCCGGTAGTCCGGCAATCAGCGCCTCCACATCCATCGGGGGTTGGCGCCCCTCCACCGCTGCGGCTGTAAGCGTGAGGATGGCATCGCCCGCGTGCAACAGCGCGTCGGCAAGGGGCCGCTCCAGCGAGCGATGGCCCTGCCGCAATTCCCCCAACAGACTTTCCAGCGCGTGCGCCACGTGGCCCACCGCCTCGAACCCGAGCATGCGCGCCGAACCTTTGATGGTGTGCATGGCGCGAAAGATGCGGTCAAGCTCGGCCCGGCGCGTTGCGTCGTCACTCGCCGCCTCAAGCGCCAGCAAACCATCGCCGAGGGCGCGGATGTTCTCGGTCGTCTCTTCACGAAACTGATTATGGAAAGCGGTGAGATCCACAGGCGTCTATTCGTCGCTGGCGACAATGCCGTGCAGCCGGTCGGCAATCGCGGTAAGAATGGCTGCCGAATCGGCCATTTGGCGTGACCCGAGGGCGGTCTGGCGGGCGACCTCGGCGATTTCGCGCATCGTCTCGACCACCTGTTCGCTGGCGCTCTGCTGTTGCGCTGTGGCAAGGCCAATTTCGGCGGCGCTCTGCGCGGTGCGTTCGGCCACCATCACAATATTGTCCATCGTTTGCCCCGCGAGATGCGCCAACTCGACGCCGCGCTCCACCTCTTTGCTGCCTTCTTCGGCGGCGAGCACGGCGGCGGCGGTGGCCTGGCGGATTTCGGCAATCACGCCTTTGACCTCGCGAGCGGCGGTCAAGGTGCGGTTCGCCAGACTCTTCACCTCGGCGGCAACAACCGCGAAGCGCCGCCCGTGTTCGCCTGCGCCGGCCGCCTCAATCGCCGCGTTGAGCGCCAGCAGGTGCGTTTCATCAGAAATGTCGTCAATCAGGTCAATAATCTCGCCGATCTGCTGTGAACGTTCGCCCAAACTCAGCACGCGAGTCGAGACATCGGCGACTCGTCCGCGAATCCGCTCCATCGCTTGGATGCTTTCATCCACGGCACCCTGGCCCTCACTCAGATTTTCGAGCGTCTGCTGCGCGGCTTGCGAAACGTGGTCGGACGACTGAGCAATTTGGCGGGCGGTGCTACCGAGTTGCTCAATCGTGGTCGAAACCTCACTGACGGCACTGGCCTGCTCAGTGGAGCCACTGGCTTGCTGCTGCGAAGCTACCTGCAACTCTTGGGCAGCGGAGGCTAATTCGCTGCCCAACTCGACCTGTTGGATGTTCTTCTCAATCAACTGCTCGGTCTTGTGCATCAACTCCTCGGCCCGCGCTTGGGACTGATTGACGAGCCGGGCGAGGTCGCGCCCGCTCAACCAAGCCATCGCCGCCAAGAAACTGGCCGCCATCACAAAAGCGATTGCGCTCACCGCCAGGGTCAACGGCATAGGTTTGTAAAAGCCCGTCAGCTCGGCGACCGCCAGGATCAAATAGATGCCGACCGAGGTCAAGGCAACGAAGAAGCTATCGTGTCCGTTGCCAAGGAGGCCGGCGCTAATGACGGGAATGAAAAAAGCGAGGGTGAGCGGGCCGGTGGCCCCGCCGAAGACCATTGTGGCACCCGCCACACAGAGCACCATGCCGTAGAAGAGTACGCGCCCACCGAGGGTAACCCGGCGGCGCTGCATCAAGACGAGGGCGAACCCGTAGGTGGCAAGGGTGGTAAGGCTGATCCCCGACACGGTGGCGGCGGTCGCGTTATCAACGCGGGCGGTGAACCACAGGGCGAGAACGGTAAGCCAAAAGAGCAGCACGAGCGCCATGCCGCTGAGGGTCAGCAGCCGCAGCATCTCGGCGTTGCCCCGCAGGACGGTAGACTGTTCGTTATCGGTAGTGCGTTGGGTAGGCATTACATTCCAGTTCAGCGCACCAAGGCACGGATCAGACCGCGCCAAGGGCCACATCGGCGGCAATCCGCCGCAAGTCGAGGACAAGCACTGGGCAATCATCTATGACGACCGCGCCAAGCACCCAAGGCCGTGCCAAACAGCGGGCCAACAGCGTACCAAGGGGCTGAACCGTACCGGGGGTCGTAAGCCGTGCGGCCCGCTCAACCAAGAGCAACACCGTGCGGCGGCGCAACTCGACCGTCAGGGCGTGCTGGCGAGCGGGGTGGCCCACATCGGTTGCGTCGAGCAGTGGCCCTAAAGCGCGGCAGACCAGTGGCTTCCCGCGTTCGCTAGGCGTGGGTTCCTGACCAGCAAGCACAACCGTTAGGTGGTCAAGGTGCGTCTGCGGGATCAAGTAGCGCCGCAGGGCGGTATGCACCTCAAGCAGCAGCGCGGTACTCACAAACCCTCACGCACGACCGCAAGCAAAGCGGCCAGATTGAACACCCCGAGCGGTTGCGTACCATGACGCGCCACCGCCGTAAGCAAACGAGCGCGTCCAGGCTCAAGTGCGGCGGGCGGCGGCACCAGCGCGGTCGCGGCGAGCGGGATTAAGTCGAGCACGGCATCAACGAGGAGGGCAAGGTCGGTCGTTTCGTGCTGCACAATGACCAAGCGCGTCGAGCGTTCCGGCGGGGTGGCGGGCAAACTCAGGATGAGGCGCAGATCAATGA
>CAIRDL010000790.1 GCA_903877345.1 uncultured Oscillochloris sp.
CCAGACATGGACGGCCTTATGCCATCCCGACGACTTGGCCCAGTCGAATACGCTCCTCACGCAACATTTTGCCGGGGCAAGCACTTTTTATGCCTGTGAAGCCCGGATGCGCCATAAGGACGGTACGTGGCTTTGGGTGATTGATCGCGGTAAGGTGGTGGAGTGGGACGACCACGGCGCGCCTGTGCGGATGACCGGCACGCACCTCGATATTACTGAGCGGAAACAGGCCGAAATTGCCTTGCGCCTGAGCGAGGAGAAGTATCGCCGCCTGATGGAGAGTCTAGATAGTGCCATTTTCACGGTTGATTCCGATGGTAGGTTCCTGTTCGTTAACCAGGTGGCCGCGCAACTCTTTGGCCGTACCCCGCACGAACTTGTGGGGCGGATCCAACACGACGTTTTCCCAGCGCCGATTGCCGCCAAACAAACCGAGCGTTTCACCCAAGTCTTCCGCGAAGACCGCCCCCTCGCCTTTGAATGGCAGACGGTGGTTCAGGCGCAACCTTGCTGGTATCGCACCACCATCCAACCGATGCACGATGAAACGGGCACCATTAGTTACGTGCTGGTCAATTCAACTGACATCCACGCTTTCAAACAGGTGCAACAGGCGTTGCAGGAACTGAACCATACGTTGGAGGAACGGGTCAAACAGCGTACCGCTGAGGTGCAAGATCTCTACGAACATGCCCCGACGGGGTATCACTCGTTGGACGCTGCGGGTAGCTTGATCTTGATTAACCAGACCGCGTTACGTTGGATGGGCTATACCCGCGCTGAGATGCTTGGGCGTCCGTATGCGGATTTCCTGACCGCGCCGAGTCGCAGCAATTTCGCCTTGTGGTACCCGTTGCTCAAGGAACGGGGCTGGCTGCGCGACATTACGCTTGAGTGTATCCGCAAGGATGGGACGACCT
Organism: uncultured Oscillochloris sp.; assembly: GCA_903877345.1. GTDB lineage: Bacteria > Chloroflexota > Chloroflexia > Chloroflexales > Chloroflexaceae > CAIWXH01. Next base: position 921 of record CAIRDL010000790.1, read on the forward strand.
TCCCGGCCCTGATTCACGCCACGGCGATCTATGACGAGCAAGGCAACTACCTGATGAGTCGGGCGACGATGCTTGACAATACCGAACGGGCGCAAGCCGAAATGGCGCTGCGCGAGAGCGAAGAACAAAACCGCCTGCTCTTGGCCGAGTCGCCGGATGCGATTGTGTTGTTCGACCATACCGGGCGGGTCAGGCAAATGAACCGGGCGTTTGCGTTGCTCACGGGCTATTCCAACGCTCAACTCGACGGACACACGCTCGCTGATTTGGAACTGATCACTGGTGAGCAAATGCTGCACTGGGGGACGCTGGTTCGGCAGCATCTGCAAGCGCATCAGCGGTTTGCCGCCGTAGAGTTTCGGCTGACCCACGCCAATGGCGAACCTCGTGAGGTAAGCGCACGGGTGTTTGGTCTCGGCATCCGGGGTGAATTGCATTTCCTGACCACGATGCGCGACATTACGGCGGAGACGAAAGTCGCCGCCACTTTGCGCCACGCCAACATGGAACTCGCCCGGGCGGCGCGCACCAAAGATGAGTTTCTGGCGAATATGAGTCACGAACTCCGCACGCCCCTCAACGCGATTCTCGGTCTGAGCGAGGTGCTCCAAGAACAGATCAGCAGCCTGCTCAACCAACGCCAGCGCGACGCGCTCCGCAACATTGAAGTCAGTGGGCGGCACCTGCTTAGCCTGATCAATGACATTCTCGACCTTTCCAAAGTGGAAGCCGGACGGATGGAACTTCAAATCGAACGGGTGGCAGTCGCCAACGTCTGCCAATCTAGCCTGATGTTTGTGAAAGTTTTGGCTACCAAAAAAGCCCTTACGTTGGCTTGCCATTTACATGACCAACTGGCCGACGTGGAGGTTGACTCGAAGCGCTTGAAACAGATGCTGGTGAATCTGTTGAGCAATGCAGTCAAATTCACTCCGGCGCACGGTCGGGTAAGCCTCGTTGTAACGACTGACGCTGCGGCGGGCGTCATCCGTTTTGCGGTGCAGGATACGGGCATTGGCATCGCCCCGCAGGATCTGCCGCTGCTGTTTCAGCCCTTCCAACAACTTGACTCGAGCCTGAGTCGCCTCCACGAAGGCACTGGCTTGGGCTTAATGCTGGTGCGCCGTTTAGCGGAACTGCACGGCGGCGAGGTGACGGTCACGAGTGCGGTTGGTCAGGGCAGTTGCTTCACGATTGTGCTGCCCTATCGCTCACTGCAAGCCGAGGCAGCGCAAGCACAACTCCCCGCTGTGCCGCAGCGAAAAAAAGGCACTGATCCGCTGATTCCGGCGCTGATGGTTGATCCTGCGCCAAGGGCGGCGGATCAATTCACCCGCTACCTGACTGCGCCGCCGCCGCCGGGACGCCGGATCTTAGTGGCTGATGATAGTGAAATCAACCTCGAATCCGTGTACAACTATCTTCAGGATAAAGGCTACGCGGTCGCGGCGGCACGCACGGGTCGCGAAGCCCTTGAGCAAGCGGCGGCATTCCAGCCCGACCTCATCCTGATGGATATTCAAATGCCCGAACTGGATGGCCTAGAGGCCATTCAGCGCTTGCGGGCCACACCTGAAGGAGCGGCGACGCCGATTATTGCGCTGACCGCCTTGGCGATGACTGGGGATCGGGAGCGCTGTTTGGCGGCGGGCGCGAGTGCGTACATGGCCAAGCCGGTCAGCCTGAAGGCGTTGGTGGCCCTGATTGAGCAGTTGTTGCCCTAGACAAGGGGGCAGGTTTCAGGTTTCAGGTTTCAGAGGGCAGGTTCCAGGTTTCAGGTTCCAGGTTGATTGTCTGACCCCTGACCCCTGACCCCTGACCCCTTGCCCTAGCGCGAACCCTCGCCTGGACGCGCCAAGGCCGGATAGACCGCCCCTGCGACTGTGGGGGCTTGCCGTGAGGCGGCGGTTGGCGTGCTGCCGTCGTCGCCGCAGTAGGGGCAAACACTCCACGTCAGATCAACCACACGCTGGCAGCCGCCGCAGCGCCGTCGCAGCGCCGTGAAGCAGTGTGGACAAAGCACAAAGTCAGGCTCGATGGGCCGCTGACACTCGGGGCAAATGAACTTCTCCTCAAGGTCGCGCCGCAGATACTCCTGCTCCAGTTCGCGTTCGTACTTCTCGGCCACCGTCTGCGGGGGGCGCAAGATGAGGTGGAGCGGGAGGCCCACAAAGGGCAACAGGAGCACGAGGCTCACGGCGAGCACCTGCACCGAAATATCCTCGCTGCGCCGCCGAATGCCGCGGTAGGCCCACAGCACCGAAGCCGCCCACAACAGCACCAAATAGGCTCCAACGAAGATGCCGAACACCTGGAGCAGCGGGATCAGGTTCGCGAGCAGATTCTGGATAACTTCCATGCGCTAGAGCTTTGTGGTTTCGGCTTTGAGCACAAACACCGTGGCACCCCCGACCTGCACCTCAAGCGGTGCGGGGGGGTAAAATTCGCCCGACTCGGCCATTGGCGGCATCGGCGAGACGTAGCGGGTGCGGGTCGAGCAATGCTCACGCACCGTTTCGATCACCATATTGACTTGGTGATCCTCGACGCTGAGCATCAGGGTCAGATTGCCCTCGCGCAAAAAACCACCCTGGCTACTGAGGCGCGTCACGCGGTAGCCCTGTTCGGTGAGGGCGTCAACAAGATTGGTGGCATCCTGATGCTGCACGATGGCGAGAACCAACTTCATCCGCGAGCCTCCGGGCGGAACACATGCTGCACCACAGGCACCACTTCACTGAAGATCTGCTCGGCCAAGGCGTCGAGGGGTTGTTCGGCGGCGAAGCGACGCCAACGGCCCGGGTCGTTGCTCATCAACGCAGTGAAACCGGCCGCAACCCGTTGGTGGTAGGCCAAGTCGCGGGCATCGAGGCGGTTCCACTCCGGCGGCGTGGTAAAGGTCGAAGCAGGGTTGGTCGCCTCTACGGCGCGGTCGCGGGCCATGCGCTTGCGGCGCAGGCCAGCTTCAACTTCAATCTCGAGGTAAAAGGTCAGATCAGGCCACAACCCGCCAGTCGCCACCGTCGTAATCGCCTGAAGCTCATCAAGGTCGCGCCCAAGGCCATAACCCTGGTAGGCGAAGGTCGAGTCGGCGTAGCGGTCACACAGGACGATGCCGCCAGTGTTGAGGTAGGGGCGCACCAATTCGCTGACCAGTTGGGCGCGGGCCGCCGCGAAGAGCAGCGTCTCGGTGGTGGGGGCCATCTCAGTGTGACGCAGATCCACCAGAATGCGCCGGATCAGCTCGCCAATGCGGGTGCCGCCCGGCTCACGGGTGAGGAGGACGGGGTAGCCAAGCGCCTGGAGCCGCTCGTAAAGCAGCCGCGCCTGGGTACTCTTCCCGCTGCCTTCCGGCCCCTCAAAAGTGATGAACACGCCCATAGGGTTGCCTTGCTAATGCCCGTAGCCTCGCGGCATTATACCCGATGCGTGGATTTTAGATTTTAGATTGCAGATTTTCCGCAACGAGTGGTTGCAGCTTGACGATTCGTTGTAGGGGCTTTAGCCCGGTGCCATGCTCGCCAACGCGGCTGAAGCCGCTACTACAAACGCCGCGCCCACAACTTGCGGCAATTTGCAATCCAAAATCTGCAATAGAGCAAAAATCACCCTGTCACCCATGTCACGCTGAGTACCAAATGGCCCGTCGGCCAGTGTCGCCGGAAGAAACGTCCTCGCCTGTCACCCCGAGCGAAGCGAGGGGTCTCGGCATGAATCC
>CAIRDL010000791.1 GCA_903877345.1 uncultured Oscillochloris sp.
GAAGATGAGAAGGAGTCGCTGGCGATTCTCATCCACGGTGACGCCGCCTTCCCTGGTCAGGGCATTGTTGCCGAAACGCTGAACATGTCGCAGCTAACGGGGTATCATATTGGCGGAACGATCCATATTATTCTAAATAACCAGATCGGCTTTACCACCGATTATACCGACTCGCGCTCGACCCTGTATGCCTCGGATCTTGCCCGTGGCTTTGAGATGCCGGTGGTGCATGTGAATGCTGACGCGCCGGAGTCGTGCATTGCGGTGGCCCGCATGGCCTGGGCGTACCGCGAGAAGTTCCAGAAGGATTTTCTGATTGATTTGGTGGGCTATCGTCGTTGGGGGCATAACGAGGGCGACGAGCCGGAATTCACGCAACCGCGCCTGTACGAAAAGATTCGCAATCACCCGACGGTGCGGGAACTGTGGGCACGCGAACTTGAGCGCCGGGGCGTTCTCACCCGCGAAGAGGCGCAGAGCCGCGTCGAGAGCGTCATGCAGAAACTCCAACATGCGTTCGACATCGTGCGCGAGCGTCAGCGCCTTGCGGCGACGGTGCCGCCGCCGGCCCCACAAAAGCCGCTTGAAAATCCGTTGCGAACCCATGTGTATGCTAAGCCGATTAGCGCCCACAAGTTGATAGAACTGAACGACGCGCTGCTCGACCGCCCCGAAACCTTTGCCGGCCACCCCAAGCTCGAACGGATGCTCCAACGCCGCCGCCAGAGTCTCCACGAAGCGGGCGGCATTGAATGGGCGCACGCCGAAACGCTGGCCTTCGCCGCCATTCTCGCCGACGGCACGCCTATTAGAATGAGCGGTCAGGACAGCGAACGCGGCACCTTTAGCCAGCGCCATTTGGTGCTGCACGACAGTGTGACGGGCGAGCGCTTCATCCCGCTGCACGCTATTGCACAGGCGCGTGCCGCTTTCGCCGTGTACAACAGCCCGTTGTCTGAAGCGGCGGTGCTGGCCTTTGAGTATGGCTACAGCACCCACGCGCCCGGCACACTGGTGCTGTGGGAAGCGCAATTTGGCGACTTTGCCAACGGCGGGCAGGTGATTATTGACCAATTCATCGTCGCGGGGCGCTCAAAATGGGCGGTAGATCCGGCGTTGGTGCTGTTGCTGCCCCACGGTCACGAAGGCCAAGGCCCGGAGCATTCGTCGGCGCGGCTGGAACGGTTTCTCCAACTTTGTGCGACGGACAACCTGCGGGTGGCGCACCCGACGACCGCCGCGCAGTACTTCCACCTGTTGCGCTACCAAGCGGCTTCGCTGGCGCTGCACCCGCGCCCGCTGGTGGTGATGACGCCCAAAAGCCTGTTGCGAAACCCACGCGCTGCGTCGTCGCTGAGCGACTTGGCGGAAGGGCCGTTCAAGCCGGTGCTGGGTTTGGGAGCCAATCGCCCCGACCCCGCTGCGGTGACGCGCCTCGTGCTGTGTAGCGGCAAGGTCGCCATTGATCTGTTGGCTTCGGGCGAACTGGATCAGGTCGCTGGCAGTGTAGACATGTTGCGACTCGAAATGCTTTACCCCTTCCCGCAAGAGGATCTGTTGCACGCCCTCGCCCGCTACCCGCAGCTCCAAACGGTGGTCTGGATGCAAGAAGAGCCGCAGAACATGGGCGCGTGGGCCTACGTCGCCCCACGGTTGCGGGCGCTGCTCGACCCGACCATCCCGCTGAATTATGTGGGCCGTACCGAGTCCGCCTCGCCCGCCGAGGGCGTGAACAGCCTGCACGTCGCGACGCAGGCCGACCTTTTGCACCGGGCGGTGCAAGGGGCTGCGGTGGTGCCGGTGCCGGTTCATGCGAAGTAAGGCCATTGCCGCAGTAGAGCAGAAATAACGCTGTCACCCTGAGCGCAGCGAAGGGTCCCGGTCGGGATGCTCGTATACTGTAGCTATAACCGTCCCGGGTGGTGGTGAGGTGGACGGGATACTGGCGGCACTGACCGCGAAGCGAAGATTGCACCCCCACCACCCTGGGCAGACCCAAGGTTGAACCGTATCGAGCGGCAGCGA
>CAIRDL010000792.1 GCA_903877345.1 uncultured Oscillochloris sp.
CTCCTTCGCTCTTCCTCATTCGTGAAGGAACGAATATGTATGATCCCAGATCTCGATACCGCCCGTTGCGATTTTTCACAGAACCGCTGGTCTGGTCACTGTCGAGTCTTATGATCGGGCTGGCGGTACTCTCCTTTGCGCTGGCGTGGCGCGATGATGTGCTGCTGCTGGACGCACGCCTGAACACCGATGCCACCGAGATAACCCGCCTGATTGAAGACACCATGACCGAGAACGAGCGCTCGCTGCTCGCGACGCAGGCGCTCTTCGCCGCCTCGCATACGACTGAGCGCGCGACCTTCAGCGAGTTTGTCACGCCGCTCCTTGAGCGCTTGTCGCGCACGCAGGCCATCGGCTGGGTACCACGGGTACCTGCTGCTGAGCGTGCGGCGTTTGAACGATCCGTGCAAGCGACCGGCGTGCCTGATTTCATGCTGTACGAGCGCAATGCCAACGGGCAGCGCGTCCCGGTAGCCGAGCGACCTGAGTATTTTCCGGCCACGTTCATTGAACCCTTCGCGCTCAACCGCGAGGCCATCGGCTTTGACCTTGGTTCGGACAGCATCCGCCTCCAGACGCTCGCCCGCGCCCGCGACACCGGCCAGCCCGCGCTCACGCCACCGATCCATTTGGTGCAGACGACCGATGAGGATTACGGTCTCCTGCTCATCCTGGCGGTCTATCGCCAAGACGCGCCGACCGACTCGCTCACCGCACGCCGGGAGAATCTGCTAGGTCTGGTGTATAGCCGCTTTCAGATGAGCGCTCTGCTCGAGAAGGCGCAGTCTCAGCTCAACCCGCACGATATCGAGCTGTATGTGTTCGATGTGAGTGACGCGCAGCCACAACTGCTCGCCTTCCATCCCTCGCATTCCGGCGCGCAAGCTTTGCCCGTAGGCGCGCCCCCTGACCCGGTTAGCTTGGAGACTACGCTGCATGCCACCACCCAGTTCGAGAGTTACGGGCGCACCTGGCGGATCGTAGCCCGACCTGGCCCGGCCTATGTGGCCGCGCTGCGTACCTGGGATGCCTGGTCGCGCCTGGTCATCGGACTGCTCTCAGCGGTGGTTTTTCTCCTCTACATGTACATCCGCAAGCGGGCCGACGATCTCCTTCAGCAGAGCCAAGCCCGCCTAGAACTGGCGCAGGCGGTGACTCATCTCGGCAGTTGGGAACTGGATCTCGCCACTGGTACGGGCTTCTGGTCACAGGAGATGTACCGACTCTTTCAGCGCGACCCGACGACCCACCCGCCCGTCTTTGAGGAATTCCTCCAGGTGGTTCACCCGGAGGATCGCACCGTCGTGCAGGCAGCGCTCATCCAAGCAGGCGCAACGGGCGAGCGAGTCACGGTTGAGCATCGCGACAACGCGCCGCCGGATGCGGTTCGGCACTTTGAAGTCACGGTACATACCGTCAAGGACGTGCAGGGGCGTCCCATCCGCTTGGCCGGGGCGGTGCTCGACATCACCGCACGCAAGCGCACCGAAGCGCGCCTAAGCGGACTCAATCGCACCTACGCCCTGCTAAGCGAGATCAACCAAACCATCGTGCGCGTGCGCGACCTGCAAGAACTGTTCGCTGCCACATGCCAAATTGCGGTCACGCAAGGCGAGTTTTGTATGGCCTGGATCGGCCTCCCTGACCCGCAGACCAGACGGGTCTACCCGGTCGCCCACGCGGGGGCGGCCGATGGTTATCTGGAAAAGCTCTCGATTGTGGTGGACGATAGCGCCGCCCGCGATGCCTACGCCTCCACGCTGCATGCGGGCGAGCATGTGGTGGTGAA